>JBHHYU010000145.1:0-5992 GCA_046757725.1 Binatia bacterium | reverse complement strand
CCGGTAAGTCAAAACGAATGCGATTGCCTGACCGAGTTAGCCGATCGCAAAACCAGATGAGATCGGCATGGCTCACCTTTGCAGGGAGTCGTTCAAACCTCAAAACTCGAAATGCTTTTCACGGGTCGTAAATCAAAAGGTCAACCGGCTTTCCTCCAACCGGCATATCGGGACAGGCGCTCAAGGCGACGAGCAGATCCATCTCTGCTCTAAAATCCACGTAGCTACCCGCTTTGGGTCTCACCGTCGTGTGATCCATGCGGCCGGTCACGCCGTCGATTTTCATGTGCTGGTTGAGATTGAAAGGATTGGGTATATCCTCGGGAACGATACCGTACGGTGCCAGAGCCTGCGAGAGATTTTCGTAGCAGCCGTGATCCGGAATCTCTTCGTCCTTATAATCCCTGTTGTAATAATCTCTCAGCTTTCCCTCTTTTTTGGCGAGTTGAAAGCGGTAGCCGCTGCACATGCCTTTCTGAAGGTCGTGAGTTCCTTCGCGGTTGGTGTTTTCGACGATCGTCATCATGTGCTGGTTGTTGCGGCCCATGAGCTTGTCGCCAGTCGTGATGAAGATCTTCCTGTTATAGACCTTGGTTCGTGCCTGGTCGAAACGCTCTTTGAGGTTTTCCCGCCTGAGGCACACGAAATCAACCGTGGTCGTCGCTATGATCCGAATCACCTGTCCGTTTTTCAATTCTCCGGCCCACCCGGTATTATAAGGTACGTGAGTCTCTTGGATTTTTCTCATAGCCCTACCTCCTCTCTGGGTGCATTACGGCACGGTCAGTCAACAAACTATACAATAGAGGCCAAATTGCAAGCACTTCTGCCTCCGGGGTTATATCTCTGGGGATCAGGGTGATAAACGGTATTCCCACTCAATAGCCCATTTAAGCATATGGTGGATACGGCCAAGGGTTGGCCTAAGAATAGTTGAGCCTGTCCTCTACTCTACCCCTGCCACTGATCACATCTCGATTGGGGGCACGCTATTGCCTGTAGCCCACCACGAGATGGGCCCGATGGGACTCGGGCAGCGGTTCTCCTTCGCATTTGAGCGTGACTATGTAGGTGCCCGCCTTTGCTATCGCCTCGGGTGAAATGGTCGCTTGAAGCTCGTTCTTTGAGACAAAACTAGTCGGCAGCGGCTCGCCGTTGAGCATGACGCGGTGAAACAACCACATCCCTCCCCGCCCCCGAACCTTCATGACCGTAGGACCGGATCCTTCGATGAGAAAGAGCGGCGCGATTTCGAAGTCGAGGGGCAAGTTCTGGTAGGAATAGAACGACGGAATCGGGTTCTTGTATTTTGTAAACCCGATATCGATGACCTTGCCGTCCATGATGACCATCTTGACGTTCTGCGTCATCCAGATGTCCTGGAGCGGATCCCCATCGACGATGGAAAGGTCGGCGACCTTGCCGGCCTCGATGCTGCCGTAGTCCTTGTCCTTCTTGAAAGTTCTGGCGACGTTCAGGGTGGCGGCCTGGATGGCGGTCATCGGCGGCACGCCCGCCTCGACGTCCATCGCCAGCGCTTCGTGCATAAGCAAAGCAGCCATCCCCCGGGGCGGGTCCGACCCTTCCTTCAGGATGCCCCCGGCCTGGACAAATCGCCGGATGAATTCGTTGGCTTTTTCATAGCCGATTTTGGCTTGGTCACGCTGCTCGGGCGTGTAACGTTTGAACAACTTGTCGTAGGCATTGTCGGTCACCGTGCGGACCGCGGCGGGGAGACCGGCGTTGGGGTCGTTCAGGATTTCGTTTTCTCTTTTTCGGAAGCGCTCGGCGCTCGGCGAAAGGGGGCGCAACCATTTGGCGATGGTCGGGGTCCACGCGACACCCCGCTCCACCATCGCGCCGATGACCTCGTCGTAATTTTCGGTCTGGTAATAGGAGCCGGCGAGCTCCTGCTCGATCACGCCGCCCAGCCGGTCCGCGGCCAACTTGCGCCTGGCCGGGACATAGGGAATGGAGCTGTAGCCGACCGACCAGATATGCTCGATCGACTCGACGCCCGCGTTGACCGACCCGACGACGTCCCAACTGTGGGCGGCCACCGGCATGCCCAGCCGATGGGCCTCGTCGACCGCGACTTTCAGCAAATCCAGAGAAATGAACTCGTTGACCTTGAGAATGTCGCAGCCGAATTCCTTTTTCCGCTGCACCGCTTTGCGTACCTCTTCCGGGGTTGTGACAATAATGTTGCCGCGGATTGTTCTCGAGATAGGTGCATCGTGCCCCGTGCTGACGCCGCCGATCGCCCGGCCAGACATCCATATTCGCGGCCCGCGAATTTTGCCTAGATCGGTGCCCTGTTTTTGAGCAAGGGTCCATGGGCCATCCTGGTTGGTTTCGATCGTGGCGCAGGTCGTAATTCCCAGATGGAGATAAAGCTCTCCATGAAAATCCTCCAGATGGCCATGACCGTCTATAAAGCCCGGCAGAACGGTCTTGCCCCTGACATCGATTACCTCGGCACCGGCGGGAAGGGAGATCTCGCCGCTCCTACCGACTGCTTGGAACTTGCCTGCCTGGATAACGATAACGGAATTTTCAATCGGTCGCCGGCCGGTGCCGTCGATCAGTTTTCCACCCTGCATGACGAACACGTTCTCTGCCATGTTTTCTTTTCCCCCCTCGTCCCGACCATCAGACTTCTACAAGATGTAATTATATGTAAAAAATCGGGCGATAATGATTGTGGTTAGCTTGCGTTTTACGCAATCTTGCTTCATGGAGGGCCCTGTTTCTTATCGGCCTGGGACTAAGAGACCAATATCACAGGCAAAAGGACTGTCAATCATGCCAAGACACAATCAAACAATGCTTTAATTGAGGCCTACGCAGAGCCTATTTGCGGATTCATCCCTTAACCGTCATGTTGCTGAAGATAGAAGATAAATAATAGGATGTCCTTAGTTTCCGTGAGGAATCTACGATAGAGGTTTTCTAAGTGCTGATAGACAAAATGCTTTTACTTTGCCATGTGGAAACTATTTCAGTGTTGTGAATTACGAAAACGTAAAAGTGTGAGCATTTCATGTAAAGCTCATGGCTGAAGCGACTTATTGAAGGGCAAGTCGGCTAAGGTTTCCAAAACAAGCGCAAGCGTATCAACAAAGGAGGATTCATCCACCCGGGCATCGAAAGACCACGCGTTGTTCTTGTTTGCTACAACGCCGCCGATGGTGACTTCCGCCAGCTCTTTGGATTCCTTGTAGCAGACCATGGAATACAGGACGGCTGTATTCTTTCCCAGGTAGCCCACTCGCCTTTTCACGATCATTTGAGAATTTGGATAAACCCCGGGTATAGAGGCCATGGCCTGATCATAATAGGCGTGGGGCAGAATCCGGGAAGGGGGAATCTGCTTGATGCGCAGCTCTTGCCCGTTTTCCAAGGACACCTTCTTGATGCTGTTCTCCGATGCTCCCGCAAATGAGGCAAGAATCACTAGAAGAATGAAGCACGCTCTCAATAGTCCACCCCCCTTGGACCCTGTACCATTTTTCACCTCCATCGAAGTCGTTCCTTGTCTCACGGCGGCCCTAAGCATTTCTACTCGCGATAGTCGCGGATATGTGCAACTGAAACGTGAAGGATGCAGGTGATAGAGGACATACAGGATCCAAGATTTGACTTCTTGCTCGGACTCTCTTGCGCAATCTTTTTTTAACTCTGTCTGAAATCTGCCAACGTAAATCCGGCGTCTTTCAGAATTTTCAGGAAGAGCCCGGTTGGTAGATCGCCTGGATGCATGGGCACGGAAGTTCGGTAACCGGTTTGAGGATGCTGGAGTAGAAGGTGGAACCCTTCTGTCTTTTTTCGATAAACCCCTTGCGTTTTAAGAACCTGACGACCTCGCGCGCCGTAGGCATCAATCAACCCACGGCTACCGATAGGGTGTCGACATCAACGACCCTGGCCGACGAGACGGGCACCTCGTCTCCGTCCGCAAGACAATCTTCGATGTAAAGAGAGAGTGCCTGTCGAATGTCCTCTTTTGCCTTCCTTGCGGTCTTGCCGCGGCCATATATCCCGGGGATGTCTGGAATATAAGCCCAAAATTCTTTCTTTTCTCTTACCACGACAATGGCGTATTTGCGCTTTACCTTCATGCCTCCCTTTTAGCATAGTGACCATCTCGCTTCCAGCCCGCCGAGGATGCTCAGCGAAACGTGGCACTCCTCATTTTCTTAATTTCGAAAGCGTGGAATTATGCTGGTTGCGGATTTGCGCAATGGAGCAAACGTGAGAAGGATCACGCCTCGCTTTCCATGCCTCCGGGAGAAGCCGGATCTGAATAATCGTACAACTTGAAAAGTCTGAGGTTTCGTCCTCCAACAAACAACAAATTACACGACCCCTTGACCTCCCTTTTCGATCCCGCAAGCCAGCGCCACCAGGACCACTCACCAACCGACAGGTTCAGCCGACTGTTAGAATGCGAGCCGAATCAGCTCTCTCCTTCATACTTGAAAGAAAGCTTCACTTTCGCGCGATACGTATCAACCTTACCGTTCTTAATTTGTATGTCCATTTCGACAACCTCAGCGATTCTCAGATCCCGCAGACTTTGACCAGCGCGTTCGACCGCAGCCTTAGCCGCCTTCTCCCAGGATTCATTGCTGGTACCCACTAGCTCGACTACCTTGTAAACACTTTCCGCCATGATGTCTCCTCCTTCCGTATTATTACGGCGATCTTATGCCTCGTGCATATTTTGATGCTCCAAAAAACCTTTCCAGATCCTACTACGTTATTCAAACTTAGCAACTCCTGTCATCGAAATTGTTGCCTGCCGAGCCATCATCAAGGCTACCACACACGAGACCAGGCAAGGTTGGAGATCTTTGAGTACATTGAGTTGTTCTACAATCGGCGGCGGATTCGTCAGTTGCCGGGCTATGAAGCGCCACTGGTGTAAGAGCAACGCGCCGCGTAGTTTACTGTCCGTGGCATCCGGGTTACCTCAGCCTGACCCTCTCCCACAATACTCTCAGGCGAGAATTTCAGGCCTCGGTGTACCAAGTGGTATGGCGCTCCACGGGCAGGCGCTTGGCCATAGTCGGCTGCTCGGAGTACCCCAAGAAAATGCACGCTACCGGTCGCTCTTTCTCTGTGAGTCCGATAACCGGGCCAACGAAGTTTTGGTCGATCCAAGCGCCCGTGCTGGGATAGCTGCCCAGGCCTCGCGCGGTCGCGGCGACCAGTAGGTTCTCAATCGCACACCAGCAGGCCGCGTTGTTCTCCTGGTCAACGATTTTATTCTCATCGCCCACCATGGAGACGATGATCACCACCGGGGACGAAAAACACTTAGTCCGAGCGAGGCCGAGAGCCTCTTCGCTCGCCTGCTCACCCTTTTTCTCCGCGGCCCAACGTACCGCCGCCTGTCGGGCTCCGACCAACCGCTTGCGCCCCTCTCCGGAGAACACGTGGAAACGCCAGGGATGGGTCAATTTGTGGTTGGGCGCCCAGTGGGCGGCGTCGAGCAGCTCCTCGATCCACTCCCGAGGAATCTCGGTGGGAAGGTACTCCTTCACCGTGCGGCGCACCTTGATTGCGGTGAGCGCGTCAGCAAGAGGGCGTTCCGTTGTGGTTGCCATGATCCTACCTCCTGGTTTTGTGCGGATTATATGAATTCAGACTTTAAATCATCTTTTTTCAGGCCGAGCAAGAGTGCCGGACCGGGGAGCTGTCAATCCCCTTTCTGTTTTATGAAAAAAACCAGTGTTACTTCGGCGTGGAGAAGAAATCAAAGCCGGTGGTAGCGGCAAAGTCGAAGACTAGGAAAGCCAATCTGCCAGGAGTACCTGACCAGGATCATCGGTGCTGCCGTATAGCGTTTTTGACGTTTCGGGTATTCTCGAAATATGGAAGCGCCATATTTTCGTAATTACGAAAGCGTAGAAGTGTGGTAGTGGCAGATTTGCGCAATTGAGCAAACGTGAGGAGGATCACGCTTCACAGGAGCCTGCCTAGCGAA
>JBHHYU010000144.1:0-6007 GCA_046757725.1 Binatia bacterium | reverse complement strand
TCGATAATCTTCTGCATTGCCAAGGCCGGTCTCTATCGTCCCCTACCTGCTTGACGACGTAAGAGCGAGCGGGATACTTTTGGCTTGATTTGGGTATACTATGCGTATCTACCGTCGAGAAATAACTATGGGCAAATTCACTACCGTAAAAATCCCCAAGGAGGACGTAAAAGAGGCCGTCTCTCTGACGGGGGCAGAGAACAAGACCGAGGCCATTCGCCTACTGCTGAGCGAAAAGAGACGGCGGCTTCTTGCCAAGGCAGGACGGATGGCTATTGAATACGTTCGACCTTACGATCGCGGCCGGCGCTAAAGGCTGCCCGCTTGCGCCACTCCCTTTGCATCGGGACCACAGGTTCCTACATTCCGCACCCCACGCTTGAACCATGATCACGCCGCCTTTATACCGGACGCCAGTGGAACCGTAGATAGGTAACCCTCCACCTCCTTCGCGGGACAGAGTCTCAATCCCGGTTTCGACGTCGCTTGAGGTCTTTCGACACGTCATCAGCGGTTCACTTGCGTTCGTCTTCTTGATTCTTACCCGGCGGAGTACCACCCCGCCTTTTCCGACAAGGTTCACGACGAAGACTCTTAATCCACGCCGCTTGCGGTGGTTTTAAGCCTGCGCCTGTAGGCCGACTTCGAGGGACCCACCCTCATCGTTGGTGAAGCATCGCTTCCATCCCTACCGCGATGGCTGCGTTCGTAGCACACAGACTCGCGGTCCCTTTTCCTTTTGACGTTTATATCCCTAAATCGCGACCCAGTAAAATTTCCGATCCCACAGGTGGAATTAGGGAAATCGCACCGAGCGTCACATTTTACGAAAAGATAAAGCGGCACCCCCAATGGGTCTTGAGGTATAGACAATTGACACCAAGCTCATCAACCGATACTATTTTCTGGTGCAGCGCCGGTTTGTCTACCAGAGCTAGCGAGGGGAGGGCTGGTTATGCCGCTGCGGGAGGAAATGACGATGAGCATATCGCGCTTAGTCAAATGGGGCGACCTTCTGGGCATGCGGAAGCTTGAAACGGTCGAGCAAATGACCGAGGATTACAAAACGACGCTCATGAAGGTTATCTACGCCCTGGCATCGACCGAGTTCGCATCGGTGGAGCAGCATCAACCCTGGATCAACCAGGGACCAACCCCGGAGGATCGCTATATCCAGGCACAGATCGCGGCCGATGAGGCCCATCAGGGATTTATCGACTGCCGAATGCTCCGCTCCTTCGGCCCGGAAGGAGAAGAGAAGGCGGACACTCTCCTCAAAGTGCGCATGGGTGAACACCTGCTCAGTGCCTTCAATGTCCCGTTCGAAAGCTGGGTCGACGTCTGCGGCTTTTGCTTCCTTCTGGATCTCGTCGCCTGGTACCATCTGCGTGCGATGGAAAATTGCAGCTACGCGCCGCTGGCGCGGGAAATGACCACGATGGTTCACGAGGAAAGGTTTCACGCCTCGTTCGGCGCGCGACGCATCCGAGACATCGTTCAGAATTCCGAATATGCGCGACTATGCGGCGCGACAAAAGCCGATGCCCAACGGACCGTGGACAAATGGTACCCGCATGCGCTTGACACTTTCGGCACAGCTCAATCAAAGTTCAGCAAGCGAGCGGTGGCTAATGGCATCCGCCGATGGGGCAACGAGGAACTGCGTGAGATGTATAGGCAGGATATCGACGACCAGATTGAAGCCATCGGCCTAAAAGTCCCCGACCCAGAAAAAGGCCGGAAGATTCTTTATGAAAAAGAAAAAGTGCCCCCCTGCGTTCCCTGAGCGCCTATCCTTCACCCGTCCCTCTGAGGTAATGCACAAGCTCGGAGCGAATATTGGAGACAAATAGCTCGTCAACTCTCATTCGGCGGTACATTAGTCCCTGCTCGTCCAGGTACTGAAGAAAACCCTCGAGGGTGGGGCGGCTACCGTCTATCGAATAATCCCAAATCTCTTCGCCAAAAATTCGGCGCGTGCTTTCGATCTCATCAATCAGCCAAGGAAGACCTGTCACAAGAGCATTACTGTCGTACAGCCGGCTGTAAGCAAGATCTTTAGCCTGGACAAAAGCTTTGTAGAGGCTGATGGCTATCCACGGCTCCTTCTGGAAAAGCTCCCTCTTCAGAACAAACGTGTGCATGATCGGAAAAATTCGGGTGCGTCGATAATATTCCGTTTCTACTTCGCGGTAGTTTGAAATCAGGCGCTTCACGTGTGGACTCTTGGAACGAAACGATTGAGGAATAACAACTGAAATTAGGGCATCGATTTTACCGACCTCCAGCATCGCCTCCAAAGACTGTCCCGGATTGGTGCCGTCCATGGGAACTTGAGCCGGAAGGCTGATCCCAGCGCGAACCGGAGTTCCTACGACCCAACGAAGCTCATCCGCCGAGACCTGATACTCATGTTTTAAGAACCCCCTCGCCCAGACTGCTGCCGTCATTTGGTAATCACCGACACCGATTCGCTTACCCTTTAGATCCTGGGGTTTTTGTATACCGCTGGCGGAACGGATGTAGATGCACGAGTGCCGAAAGATTCGGGAGGGAAAAACGGGCAAGGCGACGAAACGTTGGTCGCCCTGGGAACACAAGATCGTGTAGGAGGACAGAGACATTTCCGAGGCATCAAATTCCTCGTTATTGAGCATGCGCCAAAAAGTCTCCCCTGGAGGTAAGGGAAGATAATTCAGATCGATGCCCTCAGGCTGGACGGTGCCTTCCATAAGAGCGCGGGTTCGATCATAGTTTCCACAGGCTAACGTTAATTTGAGCTTTGCCATCCGAATCCTCCTTTGTCCAAACAACCTCGGCGCCAATTGCCCGGAGCACCCATATACTAAATCCTAACTCAATGGCCTTCTGTGTCAAACTCCCGGCGAAACCACGACAATTGCGGTATCACGTGAGAAGAGGCGTTTGCCTCTGCTATCGATATACAGCCGACTGTTCTTACTTCGAAGCCCGTGATCGGATATCAATTGGTCCAAAGCGGCGACGAAAACCTCCGCAAGAGGAAATGACGATGAGCATATCGCGCTTAGTCAAATGGGGCGAGCTTCGGGGCATGCGGAAGCTTGAATCGGTGGAGCA
Organism: Binatia bacterium; assembly: GCA_046757725.1. Classification (GTDB taxonomy): domain Bacteria; phylum Desulfobacterota; class Binatia; order UBA9968; family UBA9968; genus JBHHYU01. The sequence continues at coordinate 2,908 of JBHHYU010000144.1, read as the reverse complement.
GCATCAACCTTGGGTCAATGAGGGGTCCACGCCAGAAGATCGCTCTACCCGGGCATAGATCGCGGCATTGTTCTAAAGGTTCCTGACCCGCTAGAGGACCGAAAGATACTTCGAGTCAGGACAGGCAACTACCGACTGCTCCGCTGAGGCTTTATTCTTTAGCGGGGAAGAAGGTCCAGCTCAAAGAGCGCCTGCCAGAGTTCATTCATGGCCTTCCGGCAATTGAATTTCACCACAGGTAAGGGATGCTCGGAAAACTCTTTCACAGCTTGATAGGCCAATAAAAGCTTGCTTTCTTCTTCTTGGCTGAGGCTTGTCTGGTTTGCCATAAGATCCTCTTTAATTTGGGTTGGCTCGCAGGTCCTTGAAACGTCTGGCCTTTAACTCAAAACGAATCAGCGAATTATGAGGCTCTGCGCTTACCTCAGGAGTGAACCCGATGTCTCTCTTGGCGCGCTCTTTGATTTCGCGAGCAATCTGCTCGGCCAAGGCGGGATTCGCGTCTTCCCTCAGCTCGAATTTGATCATCAGGGTATCTAGCCCCTCCCGTTTTTCCACGGTGCTAAAGAATTCCTCCACCTCGGGAAAGCTTCTTACGATTTCCTCAATCATTTGAGGAGTCAACTGGACACCTCGGACTTTGACCATGTCATCGTAGCGGCCCAAAATACCTCCCATGAATAAGTCGAGCGTCCGACCGCAAGCACAGAGTTTTGCGCGCTCCATGATCACGATGTCGTTGGTGGCGTAACGAAGAAGGGGCATCGCCTCTTTGACGAGCGGGGTGACAACCATCATCCCTTTCTTGCCATAGCCCACGGGTTTCAGGCTGTTCGGGTCGACGACTTCCGTCAGATACCGGTCCTCATTGACATGCAAGCCACCGGCCTTCCTCGAGCATGAAAAAGCCAAGATTCCGGCCGTTTCGGTCGTCCCCATGAAATCGCCCAAGTGGGCATTGAATCTCTTCTCAATCAGGTCCCTCGTTGCGGGTATAGAAGCCCCTGGCTCTCCCGCGACTACAATTTTGCTCAGTTGAGAACCTGTCGCCAAGTCCGTCCCTTCTTCTTGTGATACGTGCAGTATCCTCAAGGCATAGGAGGGGGTACAACAGAGAACCGTGATCCCCAAATCCAGGATCATTTGGATTCTTTTCTTGGTGTCCATCCCGCCGGTCGGATGGACGCGGCAGCCAATTTTTTCAAAGGCATAGTGAGCTCCCCAGAAGCCGATAAAAGAGCCATAGCCAAATGCGATCATGACCACATCGCTGGGCCGAACCCCAAAGTTATACAGGCTGGCTGCCCAGGCATCGGCTCCCCAGATCCAGTCTCTCTCCGTGTCGAAGGCTCTGACCGGCGGCTTTCCGGTGGTCCCCGACGTGGCATGATATCTCAAAGCCTCCTCTAAGGAGACAGCCATTCGGGTTCCAAAAGGTGGATTCTCTAGCTGGTCCTGATCGAGATCTTCTCTCCGGGTGATGGGAAATTTGCGGAAAAAATCTTCGAGCGTCATAATATCGTCCGGCTCAATATTATGGTTTGCCATCAAATTGCGATAAAAAGGGGAGTTGTCACACGCATATCGGATTGATTCTTGCACCCGTCTTAGCTGAAGTCGCCTCAGCTTGCCTTTAGGCATCATCTCTATCTTTGGATTCCAGTAACCGTGGGGTAAATCAGTCCGCATCGTAAGTAGACTCCCCTGCTTCTTTGATCCAGTTGCTAAATATGCCCGGCAAAACCCTGATGCAACCGCCGAAGGCGTATCCTATCCCTGAACAAAAAAGGGCCACAAATCACCGGAAGCTGTTTGCGGCCAAAGCCAACGCGAACTCAAAGTGACCGCATTGACAAACCCAAACCCGTTTAGCACGCCCAAGCCGGGCACAGGCAAAAGGAGAACAGGCTGTCACCTCTTTAAGTTTCACGCTATCTGACAATGGCACAGGCTGTCAACCTGAGCCGCCAAGGTGGTGTGTCCAGCCGATTTACTGTGGTCATCCATAGGGAAACCGTCACTTGGTGGTGAGGGGAGTCTCACGGCGGTAGCAGCTAAAAGCCGTCTAGCTCGGGTAGCCGCACGGAGAGAAATCGACGTCTGGAGTTTACCCACAAAGCCTGCCAAGAGTACGTGAGGGTTGCAACGCGAATGAACGCTGAGCAGGCCTGGTTAACTTTAGAGCTTCTGGGGTCCAGCCTGTCCAATAGAGGCGAAGACAACATGGATTATCTCAGATCGGCCGAACGGGTAGCCACACCGGCCGGGTAGGATACGTGGGACCTGACTTCTATTTCCTGTTTGTGAATTGGGGTCATGGTGACCTGGTGACGTGGTGGTGACTTGGGGTAACTTGATAACTTAGGGTCACATCGCCTATTGACGAAAGTCTGAGGTTGAGGTAGCGTTCGAGCCTGTCTCGTCCCTTGCGAATCGAGTTTCCGCGAGCGTACTTTCACGTAATGAATCGGGGGCGCGCCCGCCGGCGGATCTTTAGAACACCTCAGGATCAGCTCACCTGTAAAAGTCAATACCTGATCTGGCAGTCGTCGTTTAAGCCCTCAGTGTCCGGTACCATTGTTTATTGCCTCTAAGCCGCAATCATTTTCTCTTTAGCCAATGGGATGCTATCGAGAAACGTTTGCATTGGAGTCTTCCCGTAACACTGCCTGCCCTGGTGGGTTCTTTCTTCGTTGTACTGCTTCAACCACACATCCAGGCCGGCCTGAAGCTCCTCCAACGTCTGGTAGAGTTTCTTGCGAAACGCGGCGAGGTGTTTCGGATTCACAACCTGCCCAAGTCACCGATTTAGTAGAAATAGGGTCGCCTTTTTTTTCTTTGGCAATCAAAACGAATTTGGGATAGGTTCGGGTCGGAAGGAATCCGAAAGATCAAGGTCCGATCCCAG
>JBHHYU010000143.1:0-6027 GCA_046757725.1 Binatia bacterium | reverse complement strand
GGTGTACGGCTTGCTGAACTCGACCAGCTCCTTGGCGGTCAGGAGCGACATCCGGTCCAGGGTGTCCTTCGCGGTCAACTTCTGCAGCTCCTTGTACTTGAGCTTGGTGTCCGGGTGCGCCATGGCCCGCCCGAACTGCGCCATGACCTTCTGCCCACCCTTGGGGTCTACATGGTAACGGGCAAAGAGCAACGCTGCATACGGATGCTTGGCCCGGCTGTTGATGCCATTTCCGCTGGCCTCAGCGGACACAAACTCCTTGGGGAAGACCATGTCGATAGGGGCGCCCCGGTGCTTCATGAGCGCCACTTTATACGAGTACAGCTCAATGGACACCGGAAACGCACCAGCGATCAGCAGGTTCGTCTGGTTGGTGTGACCCCTGCGGATCAGAGCCTTCTGGCCCTGGATGAGCTGCTTCTGATATTTACGGGTCTTCTCGTAACCCCACTTGTTCAGCATTCCGAAGATCCAGGTGTCGGGCGTGTCGTCCACGGAGAACTTTCCCTTCCACTTGGGATCCAGCATGTCCATGTAACCCCTGGGGGCCTTGGACGCCTTCACCATGTTGGTGTTGTAAGCGATGACCATACTCAACAGGTTCCAGGAGTACCAGTCCTTGCCCCGGAACTTTGCGGGATAGCGAGCGTCGCCCACCAGGTTGTAGATCTCGGCCAGGGCCTTGGCTTTACGGTATTCACCCAGGAACGTGCCGACACTGATGATGTCAAAAGTGCCCTTCCCTGCACGCGCTTCGGCGATGATGCGGTTGCTGATATCCTCCTGCTGGCCGCCCATGCTCTTCGCATTGATGCCCGGGTACTTGTGCATAAAGCCCTGCATCAGTGTCGCCGTCTGCCTCTCCTCGGCCGGCCCGGCATAGGTGACGGCACCCTCCTTCTTGGCTCCTTCATAAAGTACCTTGTCAAGCTGATCCGCCGGCAACTTTGCGAGCTTGGCGTAAAGCTCGCTGGGTGTATTCCAGCCCGTGGGCAACTTCGCTGATTGGGCATTTCCGGCACGGCCCGCCATTAGCACGAAGGCCGGTACCAGTAGTAGGCTGATAATCGTTTGTCTCTTCGGCATGGTTGCGCCCTCCTTCATCCAGGATTTACCATATCAGGCCAATGTCCGTCTTCGCAGGCCTGCCTTTCTACCATTGCCCTTTCTACCTGTCAACTTCAGGTATCTGAACGAGATCATGCAGGCCAGTCCGATTGTGAATGAACTACCCCGCAGCAAGCTGCGGGGTATCAAAAGGAACGGACTCAGGTCAACACATTTCTGTCGCGCCAAGACGCCAAGGGCGCAAAGAAAAACATGACCCCTATTTCTCCGAACTTGGCGTGCTTTGTGTCTTTGCGCGAGTCATCGTTTTGCCGTTTCCGTAAGCTACATTTTAACCGATAGCTGCAAACAGATGAGCTGTTTTTACCCAGCAAGCTGAAGGGAATTAACCCGTAGAGATTAAAAAAATCCTTTGCCGCTTTAAGTCTGTGGGAGGAGTCCCATACCCCGCTAGATGAGGCACTGTCGGGTTCTATCTGGAAATCGTCCTCAGGCTTGCCCGTGCTCCGGCAGGGAGGTTGAACCAATAGACCATTATCGGATATTGTCCACCCAAAACGTTGGGGGTTTCGACGGCGGACTGACCCGTGGCTGTTTCGGAAATGCTTCGACTCCGAGTGGCTGGGCATCAAAAAGGAATTCCTCTCAATTACCTGCGACCCTCCAGCAGATAGGAAAACTTTTCACGGGCATTGCGGGCAACCTCGGGGCTTGGCATATTGACCACTGGGAACTGGTCTCTCCAGGCGTAAGGTCGCGTGGCGTCGATAATGGCCCTCGAATTGGTCATTTGTCCCTTGAGCCTGTCTTCCGGCGATATCCGGGGGTCCAAGGGCGTGGACCAGGCATTGTGAATAATATCAATGGAGGTGGCCGGGTCAGACCGGGTGATCATTGCCCAGATGACCTCTTCTAGGTTGGAAACATCGATATCATCATCGACGACTACAACGTATTTGCCGGCATAAGCACCGACATGGCATTGGGAAGCCACATGCCCGACCTGGATGGCATGTCCGGCGTAACGTTGCTCAATGGCAATAGTTAACAGCATCCGCGTATTGCCAACCTCACTGGCCCAGGCGGCCGTGATACCGGAAAGGCCGGCCTTCTCGAGGGCCTGCTTGAGCAAACCAGAGCGGAGTATCGATCGGTAGCGGGAGATTTCGTCTGGTGGCCGCTGCGGTGCACACCCCAACATGATGGGATTGTTCCTATAATAAATGGCCTTGACATCAATATAAGGTTCGTCGCGAAGACCGCTGCCGTAGTACCCGGTCCATTCGCCAAAAGGACCTTCGGGTCTTCTCTTTGTAGGGTCGATATATCCTTCCAAAACAATCTCCGCATTGGCCGGTATCGGCAGACCTGTTACTTTCCCTTTGATGACCTGACAAGGCTTGCCCCGCAGCCCACCGGCAATATCATATTCGCAGACGCCGTAAGGAATCTCCGTGCAGGTCATCAGGAATAAAAGCGGATCACCCCCCACGACAACGGCTATAGGCATCGGTTCCTGGCGGGCGAAGTATTTGTCGCGATGAACCCGGCCATGTTTGCCCGGAGAAATATAACATCCGACACTCTTTTCATCATGTACCATCACACGATAGGTACCCAAATTCACCCAGCCTTCGTCTGGATCTTGCGAAACGTTAAAACTACCCGTTCCAATGTAACGTCCGCCATCAAGCTCGTGCCATAGGGGTGTCGGAAAAGACAGCACGTTGACATCGTCGCCCATCTGGACGTTTTCCAGAATCGGTCCATCATCAACGAACTCACAAGGCATGGGAGTGACCGCCTGAAAACCCTCGGTAAACGCCTTCGATAGTTCAAAGTTGCTCATTTCAGAGGGTAGTCCCAACGTCATGTTTTTACGGCGCCCACCGAAAAAATTAACCAGGACCCGGTGGCCCTGCGGGTATCCGGGGATCTTGTCAAAAAGGGCCGCCGGCGCTGGATCGGTGTGGTTCAGTAATTCCGTGGCCATACCGATATCCTCCTGCCAGGAGGCCCCCTCCACAGCGCAGACCTCCCCCACCTCTCCGGCCAGATTAAGCCAGCTCCTCAAGTCGTCGTAAGGAATTTGTAGTTTCATCGAATATTCTCCTTTCTTTTGCAGAACGAGAATCAGACCTTTTATCTATACCTTTTTCTACCCCAACTTAAAACATTTTTTCGACCCTTTTCACTTATAGCCGGTTAACGTAAAACCCCTCATTCCCAGGTCGAAGCAAAGCCCGGCTCTGTCTGAAAACCCAGCGCGGGTTGAATCAATAGACCATTATCGGATATTGTCCACGCAAAACGCAGGAAGGCTGGCTCGTTTGCTTGTCCGGCACCTGCTTGGGGCTCTCGACGGCGGACTGACCCGTGGCTGTTTCAGAAATGCTTCGATTCTTGGTGGCCGCTGCTCAAAAGGTGTAATGCTTAAATACTCCAACGGCAATCTCTATATCGACGAAAAGGAAGTGCGCTAGTGCCGCCAGAAAAGGAGATAAAAACTATGGCCGCAAAATATCACCTCGGATTTATCAGCCCGAGATACTCAAGTAGTCCCCACTACGCGGGGTTCAAGGCCCTCCTTCCCAAGGACGTACAACTAGACTTCGCGGGTTTGGAGCTGGCGGGTGGATCGCTCCAAGAACTTCAGAACAAGAAAGACATTATTCTCTCGAGAACTCAGGAGCTCGCCCAGAAACGAAAATGGCATGGTCTTATTGTGAGCGGGGCTCCCACGGAAGTATACAATCCAGGTCTGATGGCGGGACTCCGTTCATCTCTCAACGTCCCAGTTACAACGGCCATGAAGGCCTCCATTGCAGCCCTTGGCGCCTATGGAGCAAAGCGGGTATTGCTACTCACACCCTTCGATGAGCCCTTGAACAAACTGATCCGCGACCATTTAGGTCATGAGGGTGTCGAGGCTCATTCTCCGGTTGATACGCTCAAGCATTACACCGACGCTCTAAAGCTCAAGCCCGAGGAGGTTTACACGCTGACAAAGAAGGCTTTCAGCGAAGCCCCAAATCCGGAAGCGATTTACTTCCAGGGTGCCGTCTTAGATCCGTTGCAGATCATGGACAGACTGGAAAGCGATTTCAGTACTACCGTGGTGGCAAGCAATCCGGCCATGCTCTGGTACATCGTCTCTCGGTTGGGCGGACGTTATCAGATTCCGGGCTACGGAAAGCTCCTCAGGGAATGGCCGAAACTTCCTGACTGACGCGAGTAGCGTCATGGGCTCTTTTCCTTTCAGGTTTGTACCTGACCCTCCTTTGCTCCCCCGGGCAAGCATTCTGGCCACAGCAGCACGAAGTTCTATTGGTTTATTGGGCGGTGCCATTTAAGTCCACAGACGAAAAAGGGTAGAAAATGGTTAGAGAATTTAAAGATTTTTGCCATGCGAAAGTGCGCGAATACAGCACCTTGTGCTTCGTTACACTCCGTGATACCGATACTTTTGGAAAGAAATTTTCCTTTATTATCTCTACTCGCGATTGTTTGATTCTTAATAAGGGTGCTCACTGCAAAAACTGGTGAGGGAGGAATGATCATGAAAAAAGTTCTCATAGGTCTCGGTGCTGTCATGATTATTGCCGTTGTCGCAGTCTTTGCGATTCTGTGGCTGGTGGATTGGAATAGCTACGTTGCCAAGACGGTTCGGGAAGCGACTGGTAGAGATTTTAGTATCGGCGGTAAAGTAAGCCTATCATTGAGATCCCCAACATCGAGTTGAGTGCCAGCGATATCCGTTTATCAAATGCACCGGGAGGTACCACCCCGGAAATGGTGTCTGTTGGCGCTGTCACGGCAAAGATTAGGTTTTGGCCACTCCTCAGGCGCCGAGTATTCATTGACACGTTTGTTGTACGTGATCCTAAGGTGTTTCTGGAGGTAGCCAAAGCCGGTAGGCCGAATTGGATATTCAAGGAGCCGGAGGCCAAAGCAGTCGCGCCGGCGGAGGCGCCTGCCCAAAGGGGAACCGGACTCCCGATCAATGATCTCCACTTAGGTGATGTCAGGATCGAGAAAGGGCTCTTCTCTTATGTTGATGCCAACACGGGGCAAAAGGTACGGGCCAAAGACATCAACCTGAAGGCCGAGTTGCCTGATCTGACAAGCTTACTCTCCTTAACAGGGAAAATGACCCTCAATGGGAAACCGGTCACGGTGGAGGTCTCGGTCGACTCGCTGCGGGGTGTTTTGTCCGGCGAGCGATCTGCGGTGAAAATGGCACTTTCCTCGAAGCCCGTCAGCGTCCGTTACGACGGCAGCGTGCAGGGACAGCCGGTACCCGGGCTTGATGGAGCTTTTAAGCTCGACATCCCTTCTGTGGGGAAGCTTGCGTCCTGGCTGGATCGGCCGCTGAGTCAGCCGGATCCGGGGCTGCTGAAAGTGCGTGCGACGTTTGCAACGGACGGAGCAAAAGTTGCGCTCAAGGGGGCCACTATTGAAGGCAAGGCCCTCAAGGCCAAGGCCACCGGCAGCTTCGACGGGACGGGCGAGATCAAGAAGGTCCTGTTCAAACTGGAGAGTGGGGTGCTCGACATTGACCGCTATCTACCGCCGGTTCCAGTTGGGGGACAGAAGGCCCCTGGGCGGGCTAAAAAGCCAGCAGGCTCCGGCGACATCATGGCATCGCTCTCGGCGGAACCTATTGACCTGAGCGGTCTCCGCCAGATTGAGGGAGACATACAAATAACGGTTGGTGGGGTCAAGGTATCCGGTTTTGAGGTCGGGCAGGTGGGTTTTACGACGAACTTAGCCAAAGGTGTCGTATTGGCCGATTTGAGTAAGCTCGAACTCTATGATGGGACCGTCAAGGGAAAAATCAAACTCGACGGCTCAGGCAAAGCGCTCGACCTCGAGTCGGCGCTGACCATTGCTGGGGTAAAGGTTGGAAAGCTGGTTCGGGCAGCCACCCATGAAAAGCCGGCGATTACCGGTATCGCC
>JBHHYU010000142.1:0-6093 GCA_046757725.1 Binatia bacterium | reverse complement strand
TCGTCGGGGAAAGGGAGGTTGCCGATGGTCTCACCGAAGAAGATTTTGTAGCCCACCGCGCCGACCTCGGCCATGGGCAGGATCTGATCCGCGTTGGTTTGGACTGCTACGCCCAGAACGCTGAAATCCACCAGGGACTTTTGTTCCGCGAGTCGCTGTTTCTCTTGCACCTGCTCCGGGCCGGTCGTAGGAGGTACGGTATTCGGCATGTCGACAACCATCGTCACGCCGCCGCAGACCGCTGCAGTCGAACCCGTGCCAAAGTCTTCCTTGTAGGTAAGGCCGGGTTCCCGAAAGTGGACATGCCCATCAATGACCCCGGGCAGTATGTGTTTCCCTTTAGCATCGATCTCTTCTTTACCCTGGGGTAGAGTATCGTTGGTACCGATAGCAACAAATTTTTCATCTCTAATGGCGATACCACCTTTAAATGTCTCCGTGGGTAACACCACCCACCCGTTTTTTATCACTAGGTCTGCACTCATGGATGTTTTATCCTCCTCGTCATCTTAATTCTTAACCTTGAGCAATTAACCCTCGGACTCGATCACATGAAAATTGCGAATCTCGTTTTTGTGCTTCAGGTCCGATAGAACATTTCTTTTCCCGGCTTGAATATGGGCACGAATGATCGAGACGGCTTCGCTGACATTGCGTTGACGCATCGTGGCAAGGAGTTTTAAGTGTTCCTTATGCGCGGTGACTCCACGAAGGTGATGGTAGAGGCCGTCGGTCTTTCTCTTGAGGATGATACGCTCGAAAACCTGTCTCAGGGTCCTTTTGAGGGTGTCGTTGCCTCCGATTTCTGCAATTCCCAGGTGAATACTTTGATCGTAAATCAGCCGCTCTCGCGTAAACCGCTTTTGAATATCACGACCGTAAAGCTCGATCTTTTGCCGCAGTTCTTCCAGGGCGTTGTCATTGAGTTTTGCAATGGCTATCTCGACCGCAAAGGCCTCCAGTGCTTCCCTTAAATCATACAACTCCTCTGCCTCTTGCATGCCGATCTCTTTGCATATAAAACCTCGGTTCGGAAGAAGGTTTACATATTCTTCCTGGACCAGGCGAGTTAGCGCTTCTCGCACGGGAGTTCTGCTGACACCGAGGCGATCACTAAGTTCTTGATGATGTAGTTTTTCACCCGGCATGATCTCATTGCGCAGGATGAGACTCTTGATTTCGTGATAGACTCGGGCAGAGAGATTTTCAACCTGCTTGATCTTGGTCCTGGGCTTTCTTTGAGCGACGGTCATGGACGGCGGCTTTTTTGTTATGAAAAATGTTATACAATCCTTGACGAGAACCTATCTAATCGCGTACATCTTGTCAAGAAAGGTCCGTTGATCTTGACAAATAGGGATGAATTCTACTCTAATGTTAGATAAAATAACCGGTGTGTCGATGCTAGCTCGTTGTGTGAAGCTGGTGGACCCCAAGCCGCTGCCGGGTGTCTCTTGGAAGGGAACTTTGAATCTCCGAAGTTGAATAAATGAATCTGTCGGAGGGGCAGGGTTTCTGATCGACTGTTTATCGTCGGTCTGTAACATTGGTGCAATAAGCCTAACCAAGAACAAAGAGGCGAAAACTCATGAAGCGAGTTCTAAACGCCGAGAACATGATCCTCATCGGCTGCACTGCGTTCGTCCTTTACCTGGCCGGTATTCCCCTTCTCATGCTTCTTTACGGAAGTATTCGTAGTGCCCCCATAGGAGAACCCGGGGCAACCTACACCTTTCAAAATTACATCACGGCTTATGTCGATAAAGAATTTTACTTCCTCTTTCTGAATTCTCTCTACTTCGGAATTGGAACATGTTTCCTTACTTTCCTGATCGGGACCTACCTGGCCTGGGTCAGCGAGCGGACCAATACCCCCCTCAAGAAACTGTTTGTGGTGATGTCGTTGATCCCTTTCATCATCCCGGGAATCCTCAGCTCAATCTCGTGGATTCTTCTCCTCAGCCCTAGGATTGGCCTTATCAATTTAGCGATAAAGGACATTTTTGGGGTGGAGTCGGCCCCTTTTAATATTTACAGCATGTGGGGAATGATTTGGGCCGAGTCGATCCACCTCTATCCCCTGGTATTTCTCCTCATGTCTGCGGCATTCCGGAACATGGATACCTCGCTGGAGGAGGCATCTCTGACAGCAGGATCAGGCACCTTCACGACTTTCCGGCGGATCACCCTCCCGCTGATGCGCCCGGCCATGTTCAGCGTCGGTCTCATTGTCTTTGTTCGGGGAATCGAGGCCTTTGAGGTGCCTGCCTTGATCGGTGTCCCGGCACGGATATCCGTTTTTACCACCAAGATCTTCCTTGCCATTCACCAGTTTCCTTCTGATTTCGGTCTCGCCGGTTCCTATGCTGTCACTCTCCTGGCGGTGAGCACAGTCGGGGTTTTGACTTATGGGAGGATGACTCGGCGGGAAGAGCGCTACGCCACCGTGACGGGGAAAGGTTATCGTCCAAGGGTTCTTGATCTTGGAGTCTGGAAATACGTTACCTGCGCCAGTGCCTTCTTAATTTTTTTCCTCGCCGTGATCCTCCCCGTCTTTGTCCTGCTCTGGTCCTCTTTTATCCCTTATTACGGTATTCCTTCGAAGGCGCTTATGGCTAAGATGACGTGGGCCAATTACAAGTATATCCTGAACTACCCACTAGCCATGACCGCCTTTAAAAACAGCTTTTATCTTTCCGCCGGCTCAGCCACTTTGATCATGCTTCTCACCTCGGTGATTGCCTGGATCACCGTAAAAACCAAGCTTCGTGGAAGAGCATTTTTAGATAATATGACGTTTATCCCCATTGCGATGCCTGGAATTGTTCTTGGGGTGAGCCTGATTTGGGTTTACCTGACCCTACCCATTCCCATTTATGGTACGATCTGGGTTTTGTTGCTTGCTTATATCACTAAATTTATGCCTTACGGAATCCGTGCGGCATCGGCCTCGATGATCCAGATTAATAAGGAGCTGGAGGAGGCCTCTTTTGCGAGTGGCGGGACCTGGTTCCAGACCTTCAGAAGGGTCATTCTCCCCCTCCTCATGCCCGGATTTACAGCGGGATGGATATACATCAGTATCATTGCTTTACGAGAGCTTTCTACCTCTATTTTGCTTTATTCCTATAATAGCACCGTACTCTCCATTATGGCCTTTGACCTCTGGGAGGGAGGGCAATATACCTACGTATGTGCCCTGGGGATCATGATGGTTCTTGTGTTGGTTGTTATGGCCTCTGTCGCCAGATTAATTGGGGCTAAGGTGGGAATCAGGGAGTAGTCATCTGAATAAGGTCTATAATATAAAAAATAGGGGAGATAAGGGGTTAGGATATACTGTCCGGTTCTCGTATGAACCGGCGAGCTTTAATTTTAAGGGGGATTAATGGCAGCAGCAAAAATAATGGTCCAGATCGACTCCTTGGAAAAATACTTTGGCGAAAATAAGGATAGGGTCCATGTTCTGAAAGGTGTTTCGCTAGACGTTCCGGAAGGAGCTCTTTATACTTTCCTGGGACCCAGTGGGTGTGGAAAGACGACGACCCTGAGATGCGTTGCCGGACTCGAGAGGCCTGAAGGGGGAAGGATATCTATCGGCGACAAACCCGTTTTTTCGTCTCGCGAAAGGGTTTATGTAGCTACGAACCAAAGGCCCATCGGGATGGTTTTTCAATCTTATGCTATATGGCCTCACATGACCGTTTTTCAAAATGTGGGCTATCCGATGACGATTCATCACCGCCCGAAGAGCGAGATCAAGCGAAAGGTGGAGGAGGTATTGAAGATCGTCGGTCTGCATGGCTTGGAAGATCGCCCTGCGCCAAAGCTCTCCGGCGGACAGCAGCAGCGAGTTGCGTTTGCCCGGGCCCTGGTAAGCGAACCGAAGGTATTGCTCCTTGACGAACCTTTGAGTAACCTGGATGCCAAGCTGAGAGTCCAAATGCGATTGGAGATTAAGGAGCTTCAGAGGAGGATTGGCATCACGACGATTTTCGTCACCCACGATCAAGCCGAGGCGCTTGCCATCTCCGACCAGATCGCTGTGATGCATGCGGGAAAACTGATCGAGGTCGGTTCACCCCATGAGCTATATTCCCGGCCCAAGAGAAGGTTTACGGCGACTTTTCTTGGTCTCACGAATCTCATCGAAGGGCGGGTGGCTGAATCGGGAAAGAATTCTCAGCCGGGTCGGATCGAGACCAAAAAGGGGATGTTTTTCTTCATTCCGGCTCCCGGCTTGGAGAAGAACCAAGCCGCGGTGATATCTATTCGACCAGAGCACATCAAGGTTCACAAGAAGAAGCCGGATAGACTCGATAATGTTATAGAGGGGGTGGTTAAGGGCGCGATCTTTATGGGAGACGCTTACTTCTGTCAGGTGGCTGTGGGAGATATGATGTTAAGGGTCCACACCCACCCTTTTCTTCCCATGAGTCCTGGCGAAATGGTCTTTCTAGAACTGGACGTGCAGAGCTGTAACGGCCTTCCTGCGGACGATACAGAGGGGATGGACGAGACCAGTTTGGGGGATTAAGGTTAGTTTCGGTTATTAACTTTGTAAGGTGCATTTTGAACGGTTGCCGAATGGGTGAGTCATCGGTAGCGTGTGATGGATTAACCTGTTCGAGAGAGGAGATTTTTCGTGACTGCATTAGAAGCAAGGAAATTTGTCGGAGAAGAGCTTAAAGCCGGAAGGACTCCAACCTACACAGATCTCCGGGATTGGCTAGAGATTACGGAGAGCTTAGGAGAGCTTAAAAAGATCGACGGCGTTGATTGGAATTTGGAGATGGGGACTCTGGCAGAACTGGTTGCCCGTGAGCGTAAGGGTCCCGTGCCGGCGGTTCTTTTCGATAACATTAAGGACTATCCCGAGGGTTATCGTGTCCTTTTCGCCCAAAATGCCTCATTCAAGAGGATGGCGCTTAACCTGGGATTACCCCTGAATCTGTCGGGAATGGATTTGGTTCGCGCCTTTCGTCAAAAGATTGCAGCCCACAAGCCCATCCCGCACAAGGTCGTCAAGACGGGCCCGATCTTAGAAAACGACCTATCCGGAAAGGATATCAACCTGCTTAAATTCCCTGTGCCCTTTATTCATGAGCTCGACGGTGGCCGTTATATCGGCACAGGCTGTCTGGTCATTACGAGAGATCCTGACGAGGGATGGGTTAACTTCGGCACCTATAGAGGTATGGTCCATGATAAGGATACAATGGCGCTTTATATCTCTCCAGGAAAGCACGGTGCTATTCAGCGTCGCAAGTATTTTGATCAGGGAAAACCCTGCCCGGTGATTATTAGCGTGGGTCAGGACCCTGTCCTCTTTATGGTCTCTGGTAACGAAGTGGACTACGGCGTTTCCGAGTTTGATTACGCAGGGGGACTCAAAGGGACACCCATAGAGGTTATTGAGGGTAAGGCGACCGGACTTCCCTTTCCAGCTCAAGCTGAAATCGTCATCGAGGGTTTCATGCAGCCTGGGGATGTGAAAAAAGAAGGTCCTTTTGGAGAATGGACTGGTTACTATGCAAGTTCAACTCGGCCTGAGCCGGTCATTCACGTGGAACATATCTACCACCGAAACAACCCGATCCTCTGTTGTGCCAGGCCCGGGAGACCGCCGTCAGACTATTCTCTGGCAAAATGCTTTGTTAAAGCAGGTCTGATCTGGGATCAGGTTGAGAAGGCCGGAGTGCCGGATGTAAAAGGTGTCTGGTGCCACGAGGCGGGTGGAGGTAGATTGTTGAATATTATTTCCATTAAACAACGCTACCCGGGTCATGCTCGCCAGGCCGCCTTGGTTGCTTCTCAAGTCCATGCCGGCGCCTATCTGGGCCGGTACGTGATTGTGGTAGATGAGGACATTGATCCCACCAGTACCTTTGATGTCCTGTGGGCTCTTTCCACCCGTTCCGATCCCGTCGAATCAATAGAGATCCTCCGGCGCTGCTGGAGTGGTCCCCTGGACCCACGGATTCAACCTGGAAAAAAGGGTTTTAATTCTCGAGCAGTTATCGATGCCTGCCGTCCCTTTGAATGGATGAAAGACTTCCCGCCAGTAGCAGAGTCATCCCCCGAGCTCAGAGA
>JBHHYU010000141.1:0-6141 GCA_046757725.1 Binatia bacterium | reverse complement strand
TTCGGGTGAGCTCTCCAACGGCCTGGCCCTGCCTCCGACCTCCACGTCCCTGTGCTCAGCCCTCCAGGTTTCCTCCCTCAGAACCGGATACCTGGGTGCACGGCGCAGAGGGGCCTGCTCCGAAGAAAGGGGGACGTCCGACACTGGAGCACCTTGAGGGAAATGGACCTAATGGGTTAAGTACTTAGGGGCAGAGAAGTACAGGTCTATCGGCTCCCACTGAGGAGCGGGCCCCCCTGCGCCTAACTGGAACGCCACTCTTTTACGGTAGAACCACGCTTAGCTGATGAATTCCTCCTCTACGACTGCTCAAAAACCTTCCATCTCTTGTATTCAAAAAAAAATCACCTTAATAGACAACCCATGAGGGTATTGATTCAAAGGATTAGGCAGGGAACCGTAACTTCGAACGGAACAGAGGTCGGCCGAGTAGGTACCGGTCTTTGTCTCTTTCTCGGCATCTCTAAGGACGACACTGAAGCCCAGGCCGATTACCTCGCGCGAAAGACGGTGTCATTGAGAATCTTTGAAGACGAGACGGACAAGTTCAATCGGTCTCTACTGGACATCAAAGGGGAGGTGCTTATCGTTTCACAATTTACCCTTTACGGGGACTGCAACAAGGGAAGACGGCCCTCCTTCAGCCGGGCAGCTTTCTCCCGAGAAGCGGAACGGCTTTACGATTACTTTGTCCGGCGTGTCCAAGAGTTGGGCCCAAGGGTGGCCACGGGAAAATTCCAAGCAAAGATGGAGGTTGCTATTATCAATGAAGGGCCGGCAACCTTTATTTTAGATACCGACTGTAAAGCGAGTGAATCATGAACATTGTATTGGTCGAACCCGAGATTCCGCCCAATACGGGGAGTATCGCCCGCCTCTGCGCCGCCACGGGTTCTACGCTTCACTTGATTGCCCCTCTGGGGTTTAAGATCGACGACAAACATCTGAAGCGTGCCGGGTTGGACTACTGGAAATATGTCGATCTCCGCCTCCACAACGCCTGGGAGGATTTCCGACGCGATGACAACGGAAGACGACTTCTTTTCTTTTCGAAAAAGGCGTCACAGTCCTATACGCAAGCGCACTATCAGGAGGGAGATTTTCTGGTTTTTGGCCCCGAGACCCGAGGCCTTCCTCAGAAGCTCCTTGACAGCCATTACGGACGTGCTTACCGTATCCCTATGATGGCGCCGGGAGTAAGGAGTCTCAACCTGTCCAATGCGGTCTCCATTGTACTTTACGAAGCCCTAAGGCAACTGGGAAAAGTGTAGGGTCAAAGCGAAGGATCCGGGAGGGACTTGACCGAAAAACCGATTAGCGATAAACAACTGTCAGTTGAATCAACAAAGAGGGAGTTGCTTCATGAGAAAACGTTTGATCTGGAACCACTTTTCTATCGCCTGTTTTTTAACTCTATTTCTGTTTTCCACCTCAGGAGACTGGGGCAGTTCAGCTCTTGCCGCGGGAACAAAGGGCTCCTTTGATCTTATCTTGCCGTACACGGACATCACAGTGGGTCAGGGGCAAGACGTCAGCATGGATGCAGAGGTCGTCAACCGAACCAAAAATCCGGTTCAAGTCGGGTTAACCATCGAATCCATTCCCAAAGCCTGGACCGTTAATTTTCATTCGCGCTACCCGAGTTTTCCCGTACGGTCCGTGATGGTTCAAGGGAAAAAATCTACCACCGTAGAATTTAAAGCCAAGATTCCCAAGACGGCCAAGCCCGGGAAATACCAAGTGAAGATTACATCCAAGGACACGAACGGTACGACGAGACATGTGGAACAGGTTACGTTCCGCGTAACCACTAAGACGATCCAAACCGGAGGACTGACGCTCACAAGCCAATATCCTGTTTTAAGCGGCCCCACCGGTCACACGTTTAAATTCTCTGTGGATCTCAAAAACGATACCGGAAAACCCCTCACCGCCGCACTCGCCGCAGAACCCCCGGCAGGCTGGGCGGTACGTTTTAAACCCCAGTTCGGCGATACTCAGATATCTTCCATCGCTCTCAAGGCGGATGCCACTGAAACCTTGAGCGTTGAAGCGGATTCCCCCGTGCGGGGGGAGCCGGGAGACTATCCGCTGACCGTCAAGGCCCGTTCCGGCGCCCTAGAGGCTTCCAGCAAGCTCAAAATGACCCTGAAGGGGACCTACGATCTCAAGATGGGCTTCGCCAGCGGCACGTTAAATACGTCGATTACCGCAGGAAAGAAAGAGCCGGTGGATTTTCTTGTGGCAAATTCCGGATCTGCCCCTATCCATAATCTTTCTTTCGTTACCCAGAAACCGGCAAAATGGACCGTTGAATTCAAACCCAACAAACTCAAGGCCCTTAAACCGGAGGAGCTGCGGGAGGTAAAGATGGAGATCATGGCACCCCCCAGAACCATTGCGGGGGATTATCTCCTCACGCTGACCTCCAACAGCCCGGACGCGACCAAGTCCATCGATCTGCGGGTGACGGTGTCTACCCCAACCTTATGGGCTTGGATCGGTGTTCTGATCGTGGTCTTGGTGGTGTTGGGGTTGGGTATCGTTTTTGTCCGTTTGGGCCGACGATGAGTGTAACGATCGAAACCACGAGTTTGACGAAACGCTACCGTGATAAAGTAGCGGTCAATGAACTCAATCTCCAGGTGGAAGAGGGAGAAGTTTTTGGTTTTCTTGGGCCGAACGGCGCCGGCAAAACCACGACTATCCTGATGCTCCTCGGGCTCACTGAGCCCACGGGGGGACATGCCTCCATCTGCGGTTTTGATCCCAAACGACAGCCCCTGGAGATCAAAAAACGAGTCGGCTACCTTCCGGAAAATCCCGGCTACTACGAGGATATGACCGCACGGGAAAACCTTCATTACATTGCTCGCCTCAACCGAATGTCCGAGGAAGACTTCAGGCGAAACATTGGAGACAATCTGGACCGTGTCGGTCTTGCTGAGGAGGCACGCCGACCGGTCAGGGAGTTTTCCCGCGGCATGAAACAGCGGCTCGGGATTGCAGAGGTGCTCATTAAGGAACCGAAGGTGGTCATTCTAGATGAGCCAACGCTCGGGATCGATCCCGATGGCGTAACTCGTATTCTCGATCTGATCAGAGGGTTAAGCCGCGAACGCGGCCTCACGGTTCTGCTTTCCTCCCACCTGCTCCATCAGGTACAAGCAACCTGTAGCAGGATCGGCATTATCGTCAAGGGTAAACTGCTGGTTCAAGGAGAGCTGGACCAACTAGGAAGCAGCATCCTCAAAGACCGCCAGTGGAATTTTCTAGTGGAGGTGGAGGGCCGCGCGGACGGATTGGAAAAAGAACTGGGATCTCTCTCCGGTGTCGCCGACCTTGAACAACGTGGCCGAGGGTGGTTCCTACGGTGCACAACGGATGTGCGTAAGGAAATCCTCTCGTTGGTGACCAGAAAAGGACTATCCCTTCTGCAACTCCGCTCCGAAGACCCGACTTTAGAGGAGATCTATCTCAAATATTTTCGTGAGGCCTAAAATATGAGCGTCGTCTTCTGGAAAGAGCTTGCGGATCACTTCAGCAGCCGCCGTTTTTTGATCCTGATTGCCCTGATTGTTCTCACGGGTGTCTGGGCCACCTATACCTCCGGCCAAGCCATCCGCCAGGCCGCTGAGGCTACACCCGGGCAATCTGTTTTTCTCTTGTTGCTCACCTCACAGACACAAGCTATCTTTTCTCTTGCTACCTTTCTCGGATTCTTCGGCCCGCTGGTGGGCATCACACTAGGTTTTGACGCCATCAGCGGTGAATATGCCCAAGGGACCCTCAGCCGCGTTCTCTCACAACCCATCTACCGGGATAATCTAATCAACGGGAAATTTCTCGCGGGCCTCACGACGGTGGCAATCCTCTGGTGTTCCATCCTCCTCATCGTTATCGGATTCGGGATTACCCTGCTGGGGTTTCCTCCCAATACCGAAGAACTCTGGCGGATGCTTATTTTTACCGCGGTTGGGATTTTGTACGTAGGGTTCTGGTTGGCCCTGGCCATGCTCTTTTCTCTGCTGTTTCAGAGGACGGTTACGGCGGCCCTGGCTTCGCTGGCGGTTTGGCTTCTTCTAGGAATCTTCGTCTCCATGATCGCACAAGCGGTAGCAGGGCTGATCATTGCTGAACCTTCCACAGCGGAACAGGTAGCCCGCCTGGCGGATATCCAGACCATGATCAGTCGGATCTCTCCTGCCACCCTCTATGCAGACACCGTACATATCTTGCTTAATCCAACGCAGCGGGTTTTCGGGCCTGTCCTCCAAAGCCGCGTCGCAGGCATCCTCCCGACTCCTCTGAATCTTAGCCAGAGCCTCCTTCTGATCTGCCCGCAACTCACGAGCCTGATCGCCCTGGTCGGAGTTTTCTTTGGAATTTCCTATATCAAGTTCATACGTGACGAGATCCGAGCATAGCCACAAACGGTGAGAACCCAAAGGAGAAGTTCCTAAGTGACCGCCGGGTGTTCCTCAAGTCGTGCCTTGACCGCCTGGGCGAACTCCTCCATCACCTGACCCGCCTTTCGCTTGATGATGCTATGCCCTAGAGCCGCTAACTTACCCAGGATGTCCACCGACGCCACAAGCGATAGGACACTGTTCGCTCCGTCACCCTTCAAGTGAACTTCCAGTTCCACCTTGATGCGACTACCTATGCGATTGTCACTGCCGGTGGCCTGGGCCTTGATAGTGGACATCTCCTCACTTTGAAGCACTTCGATCTGCATGGGAATTTCCAAGCGGAAGGGACCAACTTTTTCGACCATTTTAGCCGTGTATCGTTTCCCAGCCTCCACCACCGCAGCCTCCCGACATCCCGGGACGCAAGTAATAAAGCGGTCGATATCCCAAAGAAACTGCCACACCTTTTCTTTCGAATTAAGGATCTCTATCTCTTTCTCAAACTGCAACGCGATCCTCCTTTCCAGGGACGCCCCTGCCTACCCCAACGCGTACGGATGACTCCCGGGATGATCTCCATCAGGACAGCCGGCTGATGGCAGAATGACCCTACCCGATGTCGACAACGGTATCCTTGACGTCCTTAAGCTCTTTAGACAGATAGGCTTTAAGCTTTTTCTTGACTCGCTCTTCGATCTGCCGAACGCGTTCACGACTGATTCCGTACTTTTCACCAATCTCTCGGAGAGTAATGGGCTCCTCATTCAAGAGACGTTCGCGAAAAATAACCGATTCTTTACCCTTAAGCTTTTTCGCAAATTGCCCCATCTTTTCAATCAACAGCCGGCGATGCTCAACCTCGGCAACCTTGTCCTCCGGCGTCTGGCTGGGATCAGCCAAGAAATGGAGCATGGTCATCCCCTCATCGTCACCGACGGGGACATCCGTTGATAGGTCCCGATTAAATAACCGCTGCTCCATCTCCACCACCTCCCCTTCCTTGACATTCAACCGCTGGGCCAACAGTTTTGGCCCAGGACTAAATCCCTCCGACTCCAGCCTCTCCTTCTCTTTTCTCAAATTGAAAAACAGTTTCCGTTGGGCCTGGGTGGTGCCGATCTTGACCATGCGCCAATCATTCATGATGTATCGTATGATATAAGCCCGGACCCACCAAACGGCGTAAGAGGGAAACCGGACCCCACGGTAAGGATCGAAATTTTTCACCGCCTCCATCAGACCGATGCTACCTTCCTGGATGAGGTCCAGGAGATTTTTGAAGGCCTTCTGGTATTCCCGAGCAATCATTACCACCAGACGAAGGTTTGCGGTCACAAGTTTGTAGGCGGCTTCGATGTTGCCAAACTCTTTATATTCCACGGCCAAGCGGTGTTCTTCCTCACGGCTCAACAGAGGGTAGCGACGGATCTCCGCTAGATACCGCTGAAGGGCATCATAGGGGACAAGGGCATTTTTGGAAGCTTTACTCTCCTCGGGAAGGCCGATTTCCTCTGGGATATCGGCATCATGTTCGGGGATGTTGTTCTGGAACTCCTTGTTCTCGTCTACCATGGGCGGGTCTTTGCTCCGGCGCAGTTCTCAACGGAAAAACTATCCGCTTTTAGAGCCCTTTTCAAGCAAACGGGGAAAGCGGGATCGAAGAACAGGTGAGATGAATCTAATGAACTACCCCGCAGCAGGCTGCGGGGTATCAAAAGGAACGGACTCA
>JBHHYU010000140.1:0-6146 GCA_046757725.1 Binatia bacterium | reverse complement strand
CGAGCGCAGTCGAGGGACCTCTTTAGAGCGGGCTTCTCAGCTTGTCAAAGAGCTTTTCTCTGCTTTGATCCCGCCCCGCGGGATCAAACAGCTTGTCTCTGCCCCAAGGACAAAGACCGCCAGACAGGCCCTCAGCCCGCCTGGCCACCTCCCATCCTACCCGCATCCCACCGCCAAGTCAAGTGCCCCTGCCCCCCGGTCCGGCCGCTAGCTCACGATTCGCTGACGAATCAAAACGTCGTCCTGGCTTTGCACAAAAACCGCCCCTAGCGACTGACTTTTTGTCCAAGTGAAGGTTCTGCACAAAAACACGCAGGAAAACCTTGAGTCTTAGGCCACAAACTTGTAAGGCTTGCGGCAATCGGGATAAATTTGACTTTCACGTTCCCGATGATACTTGGCGGGCTGTTGTTCCACAGAGATTTGCAAACCAAGTGGTTTGTTTGGCTTCTTTTGACGATTTCGCTTCTGCAAAAGGAATAGATTATGCAGAAAAAATAAGCTTTACTTGTCAAGAGCTTTCGTATATATTTTCGGTAGATACCCAGAGGAGCGATGGCCCTAGCTGCCAAGAAGCCAGGGGCGTTTCAGGCCACGGCCTACAGGTGCCGCTGCGGGCACGAATGGTTTCCCCGTAACCAGAAGGAACGCCCGCGGGTCTGCCCGAAGTGCAAAAGCCCGAACTGGGACAGACCATATCGGTTTCGCCGAAAGAAGTCCTGATGCCAAAGGGGAACGACAAATCGCTGCGCCGCACGCCACGTGCAGCCACTTCACGGAAGACGGCTGATCAGAGTGGCGTTGCTTCTGGAGGGAGACGGTAGCTTGAACAGCTTTGCCCAGGCGAAGCAAAGGTTCGACGACGGCCCTGGCAGGGGCACGAACCTTCCCCAATCGCTTGTGCCGGTGCATGGAAAGCCGAAGGAGCACATACTCATTCGGAACCAGGCGAGCGATCCCCTAGAAGAGTACTTCAAGTGGCAATTCTTTTACGCCCTCATTCATAGCGGACTATACGCAAAGGATTATGTAGGCGCTGAAGTGCACTTCCCCAAGGGGAGCAAAGGGGCAGCGGCGCTGAAGGTGGACGGGGCCATCTTCAGCGATGCCGAATGGATCGAGCACTACAACCGCTACTGGAAGGATAAGCGGGGAGAAGACCTGCAGTGGTTAAACGATCATCTAGTGGCTGTGATCGAGTTCAAGAGGGGAGAAAAGGAAATCGAACGGGTCTTTACGACTCAAGTAAAACCAGCCATGCGAGAAAAGGATCCCAGCGATGCATACGTAGTGGGCATGTACTACGACGCAGGGCGCATTTTTCTTTTTCATCGGCGGAACGGAAAATACTTACGATACGACGAAGCAAAGAACCAAAAAGGCGACCGAAGCCAAGCGGGAGATCTTTGTTTGTACCTCCCGGACCCGTATCAATACATTCCCTCGTTCAAGGAACTACAGGGACGAGTCCACAGGCCCTCAACGGTTGATCGAAGCAAGCGCACTATCGAAGATCTAGAAGTTGTCCGATCTATAGCCACAACCCAAATGATAGATGCACTTTCTGGCGTTCTGAGGACACTTGATAAGGCTGGTCTAGTTAACCAGCGCGGATATGAAATCTTGATTCAAGCGTTCGCCCTAAAGATTTTTGACGAAAAGAGAAATGCGCGAAATCCAGAAAGGACATTGAACTTCTATATCCTCAATGAGGAAAAAGGGTTCAGCAATCTCAATGAAAGGCCTATTCAGCAGTTCATTGGGAGAATGCAAACCATTCGAGACGAGGCATCCGGCAAATATCAGGAATTGTTACAGAAAAGTGTAATCGACTGGCAAGACCCAGACCACGTTCGTGCGGTTGTCGCAACCTGCGAGAACTTCCAAGATTTCTCCTTCGTGCGCTCATCGCAAAGCGACCTGTATCAGTTAGTCTTCTATAACTTTGCGAACCAATTTCAACAGCAGGAGAAAGCCCAGTTTCTCACTCCGCTTGCGGTCATCGATTTTCTCGTAAAAATCATCAATCCCCGCGACGAGGACACCGTATTCGACCCGTGCTGTGGGATTGCAGATTTTTTGTCCCTTTCTTACGTGGACGCACAAGCCAAGGAAGGGCGATGGAAACTTGATGATGCCAATATTTATGGGGCAGATATCTCCGGCGATATGATCGCGCTGGCTTCCCTAAACATGCTTCTTAACGGGGATGGCAAAGCCCACCTCTATAGGGTTCCAGACAAGGGGTCCATTCTCTGGAAAGTAAAGATCGGTAATCCACCGGAAATGGTCCAGCTGATTCCAGATCGACATAAACTCGGAAACTGGGATGACTGGCCTGACAAGACACACCTAATGAAGTTTGATGTCATTCTTACGAATCCGCCATTCGGCGAAGACCGCGCATATCGTCCGCAAACCGACCTCGACCGCCGTGTTATTGAGATGTACGAGACTTGGCGTCTTTCAGGCGGTGGTGACAATACCGATCTGGGGGTCGTTTTTCTAGAGAATGCATACCACTGTCTTAAAGAGAATGGGCGCCTTGGTATAGTTCTCTCGAATTCCATAGCCTCGATCAACCGCTGGAAGGAAGTTCGGAAATGGCTAATGAAGAAGATGCGGATTGTTGCACTTTTCGATTTGCCTCCCGGCGTTTTTGCCGAGACGGATGTCAACACGGTCCTCTTGGTGGCTTATAGGCCAAAACCGCTGCAGATGAAACGCCTTGCGCAGGAAGGATACAGCATTTTTGTTCGTGATATTAAAGCCGTAGGATATGAAAAGCGAACCAGTAAACGGAACGTAATCTTCAAGCCGGTTTACAAGATAGACGAAACCACGCTAGAGATTCAGACCGACATCGAAGGGAATCCCATACTGGATGAAGATTTCACTTCGACGATTTCTAATTTCCGGGAGTGGGCCCTAGGCCAAGAGGAAACACTACAAAAGCTATTCCTTCACGAGGGATAGGGATTGAAATACGTTCGCATTCCAACTGAACTGCCGATCTCAGATGTGGTTGCTAACAGCGCATGTCTTTCGCCCGGTCGCTACGCAAGATTCATTCCCCCAGAGGTAACCAAGCATTCTTGGTTTGCCCCGCTTGACAAATTGGTGATCCTGCGCGAATCCAGGGCGACAGTCAAAAGGGGCGATTCATATAAATACGCGGAGATCGGAGACATTGACGTTGGTACGGGTGGGGTTACCTTTCGAGATCTGCGCGGATTCCAGCTCCCGGATAAACGGCCAGCGGTGGCTCGGCGGGGAGACGTGTTGGTTTCAACGGTCCGAACCTATCGAAAGGGTATCGGGTATATATCGGTTGACGGGGGCAACCTTGTTACCACGAATGCTTTCCTAAATATTTGCGCTGTGTCTGATTTCGTACCCGATTTGACACTTCTTTATGTCTACTCATTCCTTCGGTCAGACTTTTTCTCGGAACAGGTTTGGTCGCTGCTACATAGAGGTATGTATCCACGACTGGACAAGAGGGCCTTGGACAAGATTTTGATCCCCATGCCCAGTGATTCAAGAGCATTCAAGTATGTATCTGCCTTGGTGCAGGCAATAATCGACAAAGAAACTGCGATCCGAAATCGGCACATGAGCATAATGGGGCTGATCGGTGAGGAATTATCAACTGGCTTTATTGGCGGAGAGTTCAAGTACTCGTATCCAACGACCAGTGACATACGGGCATCGTCTCGCTTGGATGCGGGTCTTTATTGCGACACGTTCCAATCGCTCAAGCACTGGATCGATAACTATAGATACGGATCGACTACGCTATCGCGCCTAGGAGTCAAGTCGCGCAGGGGCCCCAATCTTGCCGTTTCGGTGATCGGAAAGAGCCTTTACTCAAACCAGAACAAGCCTGGCTGGTATCAGCTGATTCGGCCATTAAATATTACTGATTTTGGAACTCTGATGCGCCATGAATACCTAGGATCTCTCAAAAAGTTGCCGCTAGTTAAGGCGGGAGAAATAGTTTTTGGGTGTGAAGCTACTTGGCGTTCGTTGGTTCTCTGTGAAGCGTACGACCGCTGCACAACCAATTTCCATGGCACAGTGCTTTATTGGCCAGGGAAACCGATTGGGCAGGTTATCTGGATTAGGTGCATCCTCGAATACTTGAGAAGCAAGGGCATGTTTCGCTATGTCGCGGTAGGCGGCCAAGGCGGACATCTATCGCCGGAGTATTTTGACTACATTCCGATTCCGAAATTTCCCGAAGACAAACAGAACGAGATCTCAGCTCTTTACCATGAACCAGCGTCGCCGCAGGGTTCACCTACAGTCGAAGCCTTTGTGGAGTGGCACCGACGCAGAAATGCCGGGCTTGGAATCTGGGAACTTGACAAAGAGATTAAGGAGCTACAGCAGCAGCTTGCAGGCTTGCAAGAGCAGATCATTCAGGGCGGGCCCGTGTCAATCCCGTCCGAATCTAACTAGCTAATCAGAGGATACATCACTTTTTGTGCATCCCCTCTACTTTTTGTGCAGGCTTGGGTTTTTGTGCAAAGCCCGTCGTCCTCATCAATCTGACCATAATCCGGGAACGCCGCCGGCGGAAACCCCTCCACCGTGCTCCGCAGAACTCCCACATCCAGCAACGCGTCGACCTCTACGCCCGCCGCCCCGCAGCGCCCTCAACGTCTCCACCTTCGCCTACCGCACCCAGACCACCAACCCCATCGGCCACATAACTTCCAGCCGCTACTACTTCGATTCCGGCCGCCTCGAAAGCCGGACCGACCCCAATAACCAAAGCACGAGTTTTACCTACGATGTAATGAATCGGCCTTTGGTCACCAACTTCCCCGATGGTGGCCAGACCAGCTTCTCCTACGACGGCCTCCACCGCCTCGCCGGCGTCAGCTACGACACCACCGCCGACCCCAACGTCTCGGCGACCTCGGCGGTGAATTTCTTCTATGACGAAGGCGGCGCGCCCGCCAACGCGATGGGTCGGCTGACTCGCATGACCGACGGCACCGGCTCCGAGTCCTACACCTACGGCCCCCTGGGCCGCATCTCCCAGGTCAACAAAACCATCGACGCTACTTCGTACCTCCTTTTGTACTCCTACAACTCCGCTGGCCAACTCACCTCGCTCACCTATCCCTCCGGCCGCGTCGTCCAACACAGCTTCGACCCCATCGGCCGCCTCAACCAAATCACCAGCGGAACTGAATCTTATATTTCAAATCTCCAATATAACGCCGCCCATCAACCAGAAAGTTTCAACTACGGGAATGGAGTGACCGCCAGCTTCGCCTACAATGCTCGGATGCAGTTGGACTCGCTCGCTTACACCAAAGATACCACCGACCTCTTCAAGCTCGACTACATCTACGGCACAGCCAACAACGGCCAGATTCAAAGCATCACAGATGAAGTGGATGCAACCCGCAGCATGGCTTATACGTATGACGCTTGGTCTCGAGTGAAAACGGCCACTGCCGGGCCGACCGCGACCCCGACCTGGAAACTAGGCTGGGATTACGACCGCTTCGGGAACCGGAGGAATCAAAACGTCCTGGCCGGCTCCGCCCCCGCGCCGCAGTTGAACATTAACGAGTCCACGAATCGAATCACCGACCCAGGCTACATTTACGATGCCTCGGGCAACCTGACTGCGGATACCATCAACACCTACGCCTACGATGCCGAGGATCGTATCATCGAGGTCAAACAAGGCCCGACGATCCTTTCTACTTCAAGCTACGACGGCAGCTTCTTAAGGGTGAAGAAGGTGGCGGGGTCAACTACAACCGTGTATGTTTTCTCGGGCACAAAGGTCATAGCTGAATACGTAGCTGGATCTCTCAGCAAGGAGTACATCTATGCTGGCAGCCAGCTCCTAGCGACGCTGGAAGGTAGTGCCACCAAGTATCATCACTCCGACCATTTGTCAGTTCGGGTGACTACCGACCCGGCGGGAAATATCATCGGCCAGCAAGGCCACTATCCTTTTGGGGAAGCGTGGTATCAGCAGGCGGGCAATACCAAGTGGATGTTCACGAGTTACGAACGCGACGTAGAGTCGGGGTTGGATTACGCGATTTTCCGCTACGATTCCTCCCGCCTCGGCCGGTTTATGACTCCGGATCCCCTGGCGGGCACGATCAGAA
>JBHHYU010000139.1:0-6162 GCA_046757725.1 Binatia bacterium | reverse complement strand
CAGAGATTGATTCACTACCGTCGCTACAGAGTAGAGTGCGGAAAGCTCATTGGCCTTGGAAAGAGTCTGTTCGTGAAGTCGTATTTTCTGTACGGCAATCCCTACATGGTACCCAAGTGCTTCCAGGAAACGAACTTCATCGGTCTGAAACTTGCGTGGGGTGCGGCTCCCGAGTTGCATGACCCCCAGCACCTCTTCTCGCGCTCGCACGGGAATCGCTACGGCCGACCGAACTCCCTCCCTCTTAAAGGTGTTAAGTCCCTCGACCTGCAACACGTCTTCCTCAACCCGGGGATGTTTCATAGCCAGCACCTGGAGACTCATCCTTCCGGTCGGCGCATCAATGATGTTGCGGTAGTGCCTTTTAACGTTCTCGGGATCGCGATACCCCTTGCTGCTTACCAATCCGATTGTTTGCTCACCATGATCCACCAAACGGATATTACCGATGTCGAGGCCGGTGACTAAAAGGGCCTTATTCAGGATTTCGTCCAGAACGCATTTGAGATCAAGAGAACCCAGAATGGCTTCGCTTACCTCGTGTAGGCTCTGGACCTCCTTAAAACGAGCTTGCAGCTCCCCCTCAGCCTGCTTGCGCTCCGTGATGTCCACCATCGCAGCTAGGGTTAACGTCCCCTCCTGCACCCTGACTTCACTGAGGCCGATCTCAATGGGAAACTCGCTGCCATCCTTACGCAAACCGGAGAGCTTTCGACCGGCTCCCATAGGTCTGTAATTTTTTACCTCCGGCAGGTTCGCACGGTATTTTAAGTGTTTGCTGCGGTAGCGTTTGGGCACTAGGATCTCAACTCGCTGTCCCACCAAATCGCCCCGGTCGTAACCGAAAACTTGCTCTACCTTGGAGTTCACCAAGACGATCTTGCCCTCTCGATTCACAAGGACAATGCCGGTAGGCATTGACTCAACGACCTTATGAAAACGATCCTCACTCTTCTGTAGCATCTCTTCAAACTCTCTGTTTTTTGAGAGCTTCTCTCCCAGCTCGGCTTTCGTTTTCTGCAGATCGCTGATCAGCGTGAACAATCTTCGGTTCGTGATGGCAAAGCCTGTGGATATAGCCGTCACTGCAAAAAGTATGAGCAACCAGCTATAGTTGAGGTGCAGATTCTTCATGACCACCATGGCGGCCACCCTTGTGGTGAACAATGGCAGTCCAAACATAGTAAACAGGTCAAATAGATAGAAAAGTCCGATACCAACCAGTCCCATGGCCACCATGAACGATCCTAACGAGGAACCTGAACTATGCAGCTTGGGTCCGGACTTTAAATGTATCCACAGGGAGGCTGAGGTAACGGCAATGATGACCAGGTCGATCAACGTCATTACCGCTATGGATTTCCAGATCATACTTTGGCTCGATTAGTTACCTTAGACGGATCAAACATTCTCATTCATGTACGCTGTGTGAAACGCAGCAGCCAAGCCGTCTCAACCGTTCCTCAAGTTAGCGGTGCCCCGAAAACTAAAGTGCGGCTCTTTTTGCTCTTCACCTAACCTATTTCATACTTGATCCCGACTAGATTCCTCCAATGCTGTTTCAACTGCAGCCAAGAGCTCGTCATTATCCGCGGGTTTCTGGAAAAACGCTTTTGCACCCGCGTTGAGGGCTCGCTCTTTGTTCGCCTGTGGATCTCGCGCGCTCAAAACAATGATCGGGATGGATGCAAGCGAATCGAGGTTGTTTAACCTCTCCATCACAACAAAACCGTCACCCGCCGGCAGACCGAGATCAAGGAGAATAAGATCGGGGTTTTCGTTTCTCGCCTGGCTTATAGCCGAAACGCTATCCTCTGCAACAACAGTGTCATAACGATGCGCCCTCAATCGCACTCTCATTGCTTTCAAGAGGTCCGGGTCGTCATCAACGATTAGAATTTTTTTCTTGTCCATATTGGTCCTCCTTTACTCCGTTGCAATCAATCATACGCTCTTTTCCGTTCCGGATGAGGCTGCCAGGGCCTTCTGTATCGCCGATAAAAGCACGTCATTGTCTACGGGCTTTTGCAAATACCCTGCAGCGCCACCGATAAGAGCCGGATCCTTGTACACTTCTGCGGAGCGGCCGGTCATCACAATAATAGGGATGGATGCTAGAGTGTCGAGTTTTTTCAACTGTTGCATCACCATGAAACCGTTACCCTCGGGTAGACCTAGGTCCAGCAGGATTAGATCCGGGTTTTCTTTCAGGGCCAGGTTGATGGCAGAGCCGGCATCCGTCGCAAGGACCGTGGCGTAGTGGTACGCTTTTAGTCGCACCCCCAGTCCTTTTAACAGGTCCTGGTCGTCATCAACAATTAGAATCTTTTTGTCCATGGGAAACCCTCCTTTGGTCATGTTTGTAATTGATTGGGATTTTCAATTGACGATACCGCTGGTTCAGACCTGCGCACAGGCAGGGTAACGCTAAAAACCGAACCTTTCCCGGGATCACTCTGCACATCAACTTTTCCTCCCAGCAACTCCGTAAAGGTCCTGACGATATACAGCCCCAGTCCCATGCCACCTAAGGCGTCGACTTCGGAGGGCTGTAGTTGCTGAAGCCTGTCAAAGATAACCGGGATAGCTACACCGGAAATGCCTATGCCCGTGTCCGCTACTTTTAACTCAATGTTCTCTGTCTTATCCGAATACCAAGCCGTTACGGTGACAGTGCCTTTTTCGGTGAACTTGATAGCGTTGTTGATGAGATTCTGAAGAATCACCCTGAGTTTACTGCCATCCGTCAACATAGTCGGAAGGTCGGGGGGATAGTTCCACTTGAGAGTAAGCGCCTTAGTCCGCGGAACCTCATACGTTGATCTCAGTTCGTCAAGGAAACTCGTAACCGGAACCTCGTGGCTGTCCAACTTGACCTTCCCGGATTCAATTCTTTGCGCCTCCAGAACATTGTTAAATATGGTCAACAAGTCATCAGTCTGATGCATGACCTTGCTCAGGGCGTCCTCTTGCTCGGGGGTTAGCTCTCCTAAAAGCTTATCGCGCAGTATGCCCGCATATCCCATGACCACACTGAGGGGTTGTCTGACCTTTTGAGACATGACTCCAAACAGATCTCTTTTCACGTTCTTTGCCCTTTGAGAGACCGCCGCGTTTATCACATCAAGGACCCGCGTGGAGACACCTTCCACCTGTTGTTCCAAAGAGGCCCCGTTTTGCCCCAACTGCGGATCCATGGCGGCGCTAGTCACAGTCACGCCGATAGAGCCTTTTTGTACATCTCCGGACTGACTTAATTGTTCCCGAATTTTTTGTACTGCCATCACAGAGCTATTCCGGTCGCCACACTCCACCACGTAAAAGAGCTCGCTCCCCGCTGCATTGGTCATCCTCGGCAAAAGGAGTTCCTTACCGGGAGTGATACAGCCATGCAGGCCTTGCCAGGCCTCCTGCCGCATGGTTTCGGTCAGCTTTGTCGGTGTTCCACCATCGACGGGGGATAGCTCGACCGTAATGAGGGAGATCGTCTCTTTCAGCCGGTTATCTTCGGTAATAACGGGGTAGAGAAGCTTTTCGAGGGAAAAGATAGGCAAAGTAAAGTAGAAACTGCTCCCCTGCCCAAGCCGGCTTTCAACCCATATACGGCCCCCATGGCGAGAGACCAACTCTTTGCAAATATGGAGGCCGAGCCCGAGGCCCTTACGGCTAGCTTCGTTATTGTTCGGTTCTTGGTAAAGACGATCAAAAATCCTTTGCGTGCCCTCAGGGCTGATACCGCAGCCGGTATCCGCCACGGCTACACAGATGAATTTCCGGTCTTGGTCGAAGACCCGTGCACGAACCGTGATCTTTCCCTTTGCCGGGGTAAACTTAACGCCGTTATCGATGAGGTTGACAAGGATCTGTCTAATACGAGGCGGATCGACGTGGACAGGAGGCAGATCGCCGGGAACATCGGCAGAAAGCTCGACGCCTTTTGCGGCGGCGGTGGTCAGGAGCGCACCGATGGTCTCGGTGATCGACTCAACCAGCGAGGTGCATCGTAGATCAATGGCTAACTTCCCGGTGTCGGCACGGGTGACTTCTAGAAGGTCGCCGATCATCGTCCGTAGCTGGGTAATGTTTTTTAGTACGATGTCGAGGTATTCACGCTGTTCATCGTTTAGTTCGCCGGCTAGCCCGTCCAACAGAATCGTGACAAACTGGTGGCTGGCGGCCAGGGGGGAGCGGAGCTCATGCGAGACGTGAGAAAGAAATTCATCTTTTAGCTGTAGCCGATGTTGTTGCTCTTGCCTCAACTGTACGATCCTTTTTCTCTCAGCCTTAAGCTGAGTGACCAAGTACCCGTACAAGATAGATGCGCCAAAGATTAACGGGATTCTAAAAAGCGTATCTGCATCAATCTGAAAAGGCTCGCCGCTGGACAACGGTACCACGACAATCGACACAATACTGAGGACCAGGCAACCCACAACGATCTGTGTGAGGTTTTCCCCGATCGCAGCGATGAAAATACCGAAGAAAAAAACGAGAAAGAGGTCCCACGGACTCTCTCTATTGAAGGCTATTGCTGCGGAGAGAAAAACGGTATCTACGATCACCAGAATGTGCGCAAAGAGCTTATGTTCAAATACAGATTGCGGCAGACGTTGAAATACAAAAATGGATCCCAGCGGCGCCAGGAGCATGAGAAACACCAGAGGGTCCTGTACAACCCATCCGTTTTTAAAGAGCAAGAGGTAGGCAGTGGCAATGACCACAAACGCCTGGATGCCGATGAGGTTTCTTTTCCTGTCCGCGAGCGGATCAAAAGAACTTTGGAGCAACGGTAGGATGATGGAACCGATGCTCCGGCGGGTGTGTTTTTTGGCTGCCATAAAAAGTCCTTTGTTCCGACTAAGCCTTCAATAGTTTCTCAATAGCGGCCCCCAACTGTTTATGGGTAAACGGCTTGGCAATATAATCGTCACACCCACTGGCGAGACAACTCTCCCTGTCACCCGGCATGGCCTTGGCCGTCGCGGCCAATATGGGAATCGCTTGGGTCTTCGGATCTTCGCGTATTCTAGAGGCCGCCTCAAGTCCGTCCATCTTGGGCATGTGCATGTCCATAACAATGAGGTGAGGAAGCTCGGAGAAGGCCCTTTCTACGGCGTCTAAACCATTTTCTGCCACCGTAACCTCATAACCGAGAAGCACCAACTCCTGCTTCACCACATCGATGGTTGCCGGATCATCTTCCGCTAGAAGTATTCGTTTCTTCAAAATCACCTCCACGTTTTTGTGCTTCAGGGTGGAAAGGAAGACAAACAGAAAAGGTCGAGCCCTTACCGGGCTGGCTCTCGACATCGATCTTCCCCCCCAGAAGCACAGTCATCTTTTTGGCAATATAAAGCCCCAGTCCCACACCGCCATAAGGCCTGGTCGCCGAGTTGTCCCCCTGGTGAAACATCTCAAAGATCTCTGCCAGTGCCTCTTTGGAAATCCCCGGTCCCGTATCCGTTACCCTAAACTCCACTTGCCCATTGTCCTCCGCCGGGTGCCCATTGCCACCTGTTACCCTCGCCCCATCAAGAGTTCCGGCTGATACGGTCACCGACCCCTTCTCGGTAAATTTAATAGCATTATCAATTAGGTTCTGAAGAATATGCCTGAGCTTATCGCTATCGGTTTTGAGGACCGGAATGTCAGGGGGATAGTCCCAGTTGAGGGTAAGCTCCTTAACCAAAGAGGTGTCATAGGTCGCCCTCAGCTCTTCAAGAAGACTACCCGGATTCATTTCCTGCCTGTCCACTTTGACCGCCCCAGCCTCAAGGCTGGTTGCCTCCAGTATGCCGGCAATCAGACCGACCAGTTCCTTGGATTGCCTTGCAACCTTTTCCAGCGCCTTCTCCTGCTCCTGGTTGATCTCCCCGAATAACCCATCGCGCATCATCCCCGTATAACCCACCACCACGTTAAGCGGTGTCCTGAGCTCATGCGACATGATGGCGAGAAATTCATCCTTTACCTTATTTGACCTCTCCAGCTTAACCGCTTGATCTTTCGTCTCTTTAAAAAGGCTTGCGTTTTCTACGGCAATACCAACGGTGTTTGCAATGGAATGAACCAGCTCGACCTCGCTAGCGGAAAACCGGTGGGGGGCTTTGCTGACGAAGTTCATTACCCCTACAGACTTGTCTTTGACCTTTATCGGGATCA
>JBHHYU010000138.1:0-6178 GCA_046757725.1 Binatia bacterium | reverse complement strand
GATTCTGTGACCATCAGAATTTACTCTCCTTGCTGCGACGTTAGAGTTTCCCGGCCCAATGCCGAGCAGATTTCTACTGGGATCAAACGAGTGGCCCCAAGAGAGTAGCGCATCGGCTGATTTGACGGTCCTGGTGTTGAAAAGTTCCGTGCGACCTACCTCCTAGTTTTTTGCCTAACGCTATTGGCTGGTTACAATGCCTTGCAAACTCCCATAGTTTGTGTGAATCAAAAGCTCCAACGATCTCTCTATGAGTTCTATCCCACAGGCGACCCATGCTTTTGGCGAGCGGACAGCGCTATTCAGCGCGTTGCGTTACCGTAATTATCGCCTTTACTGGTTTGGACAACAGTTCTCAGTTTTGGCTCAAAACATGGAGTATGTGGCCGAGTCATGGCTGGTACTTGAAATTACGAACTCCCCTCTTATGCTCGGTCTTACCGGGCTTACCTATGCGACCCCAAGGATTCTGCTTGCCTTGTTGGGTGGGGTCATCGCGGACCGCGCTGATAGAAAACGTATCATGATCTTTACCCAAGGATGCACAGGCTGCCTTTTTTTTATACTAGCAACCCTTGTTGTATCGGGTATGGTCAGCTTGTGGCAGGTCCTGGTTCTCGTTTTTTTCTCCGGTTGCTTACGAGCTTTCGACAGGCCTAGCCGGGTTGCCCTTCTGCCGCAGATGGTTCCAAGAGAGCAGATGGCAAATGCCGTGGCTCTAGGGAGCACGGTGTGGCAGTCCAATCGGCTGATTGGCCCTTCCGTTGCCGGCGTTCTGATCTATCTTACTGGTGTGGGACCGACCCTTTACGTCTGCTGGTTGGGTTCCGTAATTGCCGTGTTCCTGTGGCTCATGATCAGGTTAGAACCGGTCGTGCCAAACGAGAGTAAACAAAGTCTCATACGACACATCATTGATGGCCTTAACTTTATTCGGCGTAACCAGGTATTTTACACGCTCATGGGGATGACCTTTTTTAACAGTGTCTTCGGCATGTCCTATTTAGTACTCATGCCGGTGTTCGCTCGTGATATTTTGCATGTAGGCTCCCAGGGTTATGGTTTTTTGCAGAGCGGGACAGGAGCCGGTGCGCTAGGGGGGGCCCTCCTGGTTGCCTACTTGGCAGGTTTCCAGAAGAAGGGATGGCAAGCTGTCATCGGGGCTATTGTCTTCGGTAACTTGCTGATGGGGTTTGCCTTTTCCACGTCGTATTCGCTATCCCTTGGACTCGTTTTCATGATGGGGTTGGCCAATCAACTCTACCTCACCTCTATCAGTACTATCCTGCAGCTTAGACTCCCTGATGAGTTGAGGGGTAGAGTGATGGGGCTCTATGGTCTCACCTGGGACCTCATGCCTGTGGGAGGCGCCATTTCCGGGACGATAGCAGAATATGCGGGGGCTCCGGCAGCCATTGCGATGGGTGGGTTTCTCGTGGCCATTATGGCTTTATGGGTAGCCGTAGGTTTACCTCGGGTGCGGCAGTTGCAATGATGGGGTAGGTTACCCTGGATGGGTCTCCGTTCTCGGCTCACCGTTAAAGAAAGAGTGTGGTGCTGCAGTTAGGTGCAGGGGGCCCGCCCCTCAGTGGGAGCCGATAGACCTCTACTCCTCTGCCCCTAAGCACTTAACCTGTGAGATTCGTTTTCCTCAAGTCGCTTCAGTGTCGGACGCCTTATATTAGTCACGTGAGGTTTTGTGCTACATCGCAGTATCTTTAAGAGGCTTACTGGCCAGAGGACCATCGGACGTCGGAGAGCTCACCCGAAGGGGACGGGAGGGTGGCCGTCGAGGCAGTGACCTAATGACTCAGGCCGGAAGGTTTTCTCCTGAGGAACCACACTTTTTGCGGTAGAGCCTCTGTTCTCTTGACAGCCGGTTTAGAGTTTACTACAGGAGTCTACCATACGAGTTTACGAAAACTGACATGAGAGTTTGCTGGTTTTCTTGCTTTCACAGAGTGGCGTCACTTCCGTTGTCGCTGCATACGAGAAAAAAATACGCGGAAGGGAACAACGTTGGCCCATCAACGACCACGTTTAAGTAAGCCGAAGAGGAATCTTAGTATAGGCTTAGGCAAAGGCTCAAAGATTCAAGTAGGAGGTAGAAATTATGAGTGTTCTAAACAGGTGGCGTGGGTGGAATCTGCTCTTTGTTTGTTTATTTTCTTATCTTGCCGGGGGATTGTCATTTGCCGAGTCTTCTGCAGAAAGGATCCAGAAGGCTAAAAAAGAAGGCGTAGTCAATTTTTACGCCGTGTGGCAGCTGGAGCATCTGCAAGCTCTTAAGAAGGCCTTTAATAAGAGATATCCAACCATTCAGGTTAATCTGCTGCGTCAGGGTGGTCAGCAGATGATCAACAGACTCGACACTGAGGCAAAGACCGGTAGAAACGACGTTGACGTTATTATCATTTCGGATCTCTACTGGCAAACTCTGATGGACAAAGGTTTGGTTGCCCCCTACTGTTCACGGGAGCGGAAGGCATTTCCTTCCCAATTCAAGGACCCGAAATGCCGGTGGTCGGTCCTCAATATTAACACGCATGTTATCGCCTATAACACGGCCCTTGTCCCTAAGAAAGCAAGGCCGAAGAACCTGAAGGACCTCCTTGACCCGCGCTGGAAAGGGGGAAAACTCGTAATGGATACCACCGATGACCGGTGGTTTACTCAGACCCTGGACAAGTGGGGAGAGGAGAAAGGGATGGCGTTTATGAAAAAACTGGCTGCCCAGAAACCCGACTTTCGCCGGGGCCATACCTTGATGTTGCAGATACTCGCTGCCGGGGAGTATCCGGTAAACGTGATGACCTATGGACATAACGTTGAGTTTATGAAGGCTCGTGGAGCTCCAATCGACTGGGTCGCGGATCAGCCGGTTACGGTAACGGGTGGGGCCGCCTCCCTGGCCAAGCGCGCGCCTCATCCTGAAGCTGCAAAGTTCTTTATTGATTTCCTCATGTCAAAAGAAGCACAGGAGGTGATAACCAGATTCAACCGCATCGCTACAAGGGTAGACGTGCCTCCCAATCCACCCCGTCTTTTGAAGGATCTAAAAATGGCTCCGGTAAAGCCTGAACTGGGTAGGATTCTGCCGAGGCGTGTCAAACAATTTCGAAAGGTTTTTGGTCTCACTCATTAGACATGAGAGTTTAGCTTGCAGACGTCGAGTTAACCGCGGGTAGGAGAGTATCTCTGCGAAAGGCATCTCTACCAATTAGAAGATTGAACGGGAGTTCCTTCGTCTTTAGCTTAGAGTAGATACATGAAGATCATCACGCTGTCCGCTCCCTAGAATCGTCAACGTATCCGGTTTTCCCCTTACTCTGAGAGGTTCCGTTCTTGGTCGGTCTAAGCCCCGTTTCAGACTGGGTGATACGCACCTTTTCCAATCGGAGGCAGTGCACCTAGGAACACGCTCCAGTATTCACTACCGTCTTCTTTACGATACGTAACTCCTGATTGCGGTTGGCCTGTCTTGAGGGCAGGACCCTATGGGTGGCCAACGGTTGCCTGGACGTTTTCCGTTGCATAGGAGTGACAAAAAATTGACATGCTGGCAGTAATTGGCGACCTAGGGCATTATCTGCCGCGATTTTCCGTACCTCGCACCATTTCATCCAGAAAAAACGTAGCGAAATAAACATTGTTTTGCCGAAAGGAAATAAATCATACTTGGCACGTTTCGTGCTTACCTACGTAGCATATGGCACACATCCTCCATTCCAAGAAAATCGCAAAGCCGGATTTTCCGCCGCGGATGGAGGAGGAAGCCTTTGAGAAACAGGGAGACGTGCTGGTGCTGGCTGTCATTGCGCTTTGTTGTATCGCTGGCACCATCGCCATACTCCTGCTAATTGTTTAAGCTGTCTGCGAAGGGTGGGTGGCGTGCGAAAATGACGTGATTAGGAAGTGCTCAGAATGAAAGCCATAAGTGCTATACTTTCATTAGTTCTAGTGGGTGGAGTAGTAGCCTGCTCCCAAGTGAAACCTATCTCGCCGGGTGAAATGGCTCAGAACCTGACTCCGATTCTTAAGATCGAGAGTCGAGTCGATCAGGTCAAATATTACACTCAAATGCTTGCACAGATGGGCGGAATGAACAGTGAAAGTGCGGAAGCTCTGAAGGCCCACCACGATATTTACTATGTCTACTACGTGGCTGCGAACGTTCAGTTGGCAAGAGGCAATATGCAGTCTTACTTAGCCCATGTGCACCTGGCCGAGAGAGAATTGGACCTAATGGAAGCCATCCTGAAAGATAATTATTCGGAACTGGTCAAATCTGAGCCCGAGAAAAGCGAGCCAATCCCCGGTTCAAGACTGTAAGTCCCGTTAAGGAATAGCCTTTATAGTTTCGCTAAATGCTGGTCAGGTATCGGTTGGAATCACGACCTTGTACGCGGGGGTATTCCAGGGGTAACTTGCTGTACGCATGGCCGGTTTCCGGTTGTTTTTAACTTATTCGCGTGATCAAGAATGTGGCACCCGCGCTGTGGGCCGGGCCATAAAGTCCTTCAGGACTGCAAAATAACTTTCCCCGCCGATGAGGTAGGTATCATTATGGTGTGCACCATGAATAGTGTAGAATCGCTTAGGCTCTTGGGCAGCCTCAAAGATCTTCCTCCCCTGTTTAAACGGTACGACATCGTCTTGGTCGCCGTGTAACACAAGCACCGGAGCCGTAACTTTTTTTATTTTCTCGATCAAATTGTAGCGGGTACGAAGCCAGCGTCCGATAGGAAGTAAAGGGAATGCTACCCGGGCCATCTCTCGTATGGAGACGAAGGGGCTCTCAAGTATTAATGCCAGGCATTTTTCACGCGTGGCCAGTTCCGTAGCCACAGCTGCCCCTAGGGAACGGCCGAAGAATACGATTCTCTTAGTATCTAGGTCTTCGCGAATCCGCAGCTGCTTGAGTGCGGTCTCTCCATCAATGTAGGTTCCCTTTTCCGAGACCTTACCCTCACTTCGGCCGTAGCCACGGTAATCGAAAATAAAAATGTTAATTCCAAGCCTATCGTGGAAGAGTTTAATGTTATCTAACCGGTTACTTATGTTACCGGCATTACCGTGAAACCATAGGAGTGTAGTCTTGGCCTCCGGGTAGGGCACAAACCAGCTATTGAGGCGCAATCCATCTCGGGTAGTAAAAAAGATATCTTCGTAAGCCAGTCCAATGTCATGAGGAGTCTTGTCAATGTTGGCATCGGGAAAGAAGATGAATCGTTCTTCCATGAAACAACCCCAGAGTAAACTAGGCAAAATAGCTCCCCAGATGGAGAACTTAAGGGCGAGACCAGCCTTCATGTTTCATCCGCGTTTTCAGGTTCTGGAAGATTCAGGCTGCATCGACTTAATCGAACCTGCCTAAAAAACATTTCCCGGTGAT
This sequence comes from Binatia bacterium, assembly GCA_046757725.1. GTDB lineage: Bacteria > Desulfobacterota > Binatia > UBA9968 > UBA9968 > JBHHYU01. The sequence continues at coordinate 783 of JBHHYU010000138.1, read as the reverse complement.
AACTCCCAGGTTGGCCGGAAGTTTCTATTTTCTCTATTATATCTCTGTTTCACAGGATGACCAAGGCAGAAAAGAAGGTCTACCTGGGATGGTTGACGTCCGCATAAAGAAAATCTTTTAAAAAGGCCTGGGGTTTGATATCCTAAATTGGAAGCTATGGAAAAGAGAATATCTAAGGACCGCTTGCATGGCTTCTTTCTTGACCTGACTCATCAGAGCTTTTGGCAACTGGGGATCCATGACGCTACAGTGGCGATATACGTTGCCGATGTGCTCACTGATTTTGCTCACGCAGATCATCTCTTTCAAATGCGCTCCCGTGCTGGAAAGAGATTAGAAAGTATCGTTGAGATCCTGGAAAAAACCCCATTAGAACAAGAACAGGTGCAGGGAGGTAGCCTACTCAAAGAAAGGGCCCTGCGTAAATATCTGGGAGATTACACGCTCTTTATGAGTGGTATCTTTCGCACCTATGTTGAAGGAAAAGGATTTTTAGATTATTACCTGCAGGAGGGACGGCGTTCCTACTGGACGGTGTCGGAACTGGACCTATCTCTCTACCGTACCGGCTTTATCCTATTTCAAGAGCTTTCCGAAAAATTTGAATACTACTCGGGAGCCCTCGATTTCATGCGTAAGACCTATTTCGCCCCCGGACCACGGGAGGACCCCTTTGCTGGCTTCCTGAAGCAGGTTGAGGGCTGGATGACGGCAAATTTGACAGAAAATTAGTTGACACCGCTGGTTCCCGGAGTGTTGATCCCCACTTTTTACATTAACCGT
>JBHHYU010000137.1:0-6189 GCA_046757725.1 Binatia bacterium | reverse complement strand
CCCCTTGACGCTCCCTTCTCTTCCTTAATATACTTGGTTTTTCATGAAATAGGAATTTGTAATGACCGTTAAAACCATTCAATGGAATAAAAATCAGGTCATCATGTTAGACCAGCGGCTCCTGCCGCATAAAGAGGTTTACCGAGTCTTTCGAGATTATACGGAGATAGCTCAGGCTATCCGGGATATGGTGATCCGCGGGGCGCCGGCGATCGGCGTAGCAGCTGCCATGGGGGTCGCCCTAGGTGCGCTGGGAGTAAGGGGTAAAAATTTTGATCGGGAGATAGAGCGCATCTTTAGAACGCTTGCGAAGACCCGCCCCACCGCCGTCAACCTTTTTTGGGCCCTGGAACGTATGCGTCGGATCTATATCGAGAAACGCAATCTGGGCATAGAAACGGTGAAGCGGCTTCTCAAGGATGAAGCCCAGAAAATCTATCAGGAGGATCTTGCCACAAACCAACTGCTAGGGAGATTCGGCGCCAAGCTGTTGGGAAGATCCTCCCGAATCCTAACCCACTGTAATGCGGGGGCGCTGGCTACGGCCGGATATGGAACTGCGTTAGGCGTGATTCGCGCCATGAAGGAAGCGGGAAGAGCAGTGGAGGTATTCGTAAATGAGACTCGTCCCTTTTTTCAAGGGGCACGACTCACCGCCTGGGAGCTTAAGAAAGAAAAAATTCCCTTCACTCTACTCACTGACAACATGGTCGGATACCTCATGCAACGGAGCAAGGTTGATGCCGTGGTCGTGGGATGTGATCGGGTGGCAGCCAACGGGGATGTGGCCAATAAGATCGGGACCTACGGGATTGCCGTGTTGGCCCGCCGGCATAACGTTCCTTTCTATGTGGCCGGCCCCACCTCCTCCATCGACCTGAACTGTCCCTCGGGGACCAAAGTACGGATCGAAGAGAGAGATCCTCGGGAGGTTTCGCATATCTTCGGCCAGTCGGTTACCTTGCGGGGCGTGCGTATCATAAACCCCGCTTTTGATATTACTGACCACGACCTGGTTACGGCCATCATCACAGAGAAAGGTGTCATTACACCCCCCTATCATCGAACCATCCCGACCCATGTCAATCATTCGTAAGCAGGAAGAGCTGGAAGCTTTTTTTCACAGCTCAGGGAAGCCTCGCGAACAATGGCGTGTCGGGACCGAGTATGAAAAAGTAGCGATCCACCGGGAGAACGCGAAGGCCATTTCTTACTCGGGCCCCCAGGGTGTGGAGGCCATCTTGAAGGCGTTGATCGAGCAGTACGCCTGGCAGCCCCAAGAAGAAAACAATCACGTGATCGGCCTCGTCCGAAAGAATGCTCAAGTCCAACTGGAGCCGGGGGGGCAGATTGAGCTAAGCGGCGAGCCTTGTGAGACCATCCACTGCTCCCACGATGAGTTCACCCAGCATATGAGTGAGTTAGTGGAGGTGGCAGAGAGACTAGAGGTGGCTTTTCTCGGCCTGGGGATCCACCCCGCAAGTCCCCTGACAGAGATAGAGTGGGTTCCGAAAAAACGCTACCGGATCATGGCACCCTACATGCAAAAAGTGGGGACTATGGGTCACCGGATGATGAAGCAGACCGCCACCGTCCAGGCCAACATTGACTACGGTGATGAAAAGGATGCGATGGCAAAATTCCGTACCTCCATGGGGCTTTGTCCTATCATCACGGCTATCTTCGCCAACTCCCCCATTTCCGAGGGACAAGCAAACGGCTATAAGAGTTTCAGGGCGCATATCTGGACCGAGACCGACAAAAATCGCTGCGGGTTGCTCCCCTTCGCCTTTTCACCCAATGTTTCTTTCGCCCATTACGTGGAGTACGCCCTGGATGTGCCGATGTACTTCATCGTTCGGGATGGGACCTATGTTGATTTGACGGGTATTCCCTTCCGCCATTTTCTCACGCACGGCTACAAAGGCCACTTTGCAACGATAGAGGATTGGGATTCCCACCTGACAACCCTTTTTCCCGAAGTGAGGATCAAACGCTACATGGAGTTTCGTTCCGCTGACAGTCAGTCCCCGGAACTGATGCCGGCTCTGCCTGCGTTGATCAAAGGGGTCCTCTATGACTCCGACTGTCTTGACGGGGCATGGGACCTTGTCAAAGAGTGGTCATGGGATGAGAGGATGGAGATCTACCACGATTCACACCGATATGCCCTCGGGGCTCGTGTACACCGTCATTCCCTGCTGGATCTGGCCAAAGAACTCCTCGAAATAGCGTGGGAGGGCCTAAAGCGCCAAGGGGCCCGGAACCGCAACGGGGAGGATGAAACCATCTATCTGAAGCCTCTGAAGGATCTGGTGTTTCAGGGAAAGTGTCCGGCAGATCTCATCATGCAAAAATGGGAGGGAGAGCTGGAACACGATATTAAAAAGCTCATTGAGTACAGTGCTTACAAACGACCTTAAATCTCTTCGATGATTTTTCTATGGTCGGGTAGACCGACGCATGCCTCGATCTCGGCTTCGCGCACACCCCGAAAGGAGGCAAGATAATGCTTTTTGAGTCCTTGGATTCTGAGATAACTCTCCCCTACCAGACCGACCATGATGAGTTGGCCGATTTGTTTTTTGAGTCCGGCCATCAAGCCAAAGATAACATAAGCTAGACAATTTTTGGCCTTTTGTGTAGATTCCCAGTAAGGTGAAGAAGGTCAAATACATTGCCGTTGAAGGACCGGTCGGTGTGGGTAAAACGAGCCTGGCCAAGCTTTTAGCTTCAGAGTTTCAGGCCCGCACCATCTTTGAGAGGGTTGAGGACAATCCCTTTCTGCCCAAATTTTACGAAGACCGGGAGACCCACGCCTTTCAAAACCAGACGTTCTTTCTCCTGAGCCGCTACCAGCAACAAAGGGAACTCAGCCAACAAGACCTTCTTAGGCAAAATACCGTAGCCGACTACCTTTTTGCCAAGGACAAGATTTTCGCTACCTTGACTCTGCGTCGCGAGGAACTGAGCCTCTACCAACAGGTTTACCGGCTCTTGGATACCAAGATCCCCAAACCAGATCTCGTGGTCTACCTCCAGGCTCGCCCGGAGGTTCTTTACAAACGGATAGAAAAGAGAGATAAAAGTTATGAAAGAGGTATCACCCCCGAATACCTGAAAGAGGTGGCCGAGGCCTATAACCAGTATTTCTTTCATTACGACGACGGCCCTCTTCTGGTGGTTAACAGCTCTGAGATCGATTTCGTCGCAAGCAGCAAGGATCTGGCTGACTTGATTAAAGAAATCAACAACATGGGTTCGGGGACGCAGCATTACATACCGCTTGGATCCAGGTAGTCTGGACTGAGACGGAGCCACGGTTGAAAGTCTGTCACCGGAAGTGACCTCAAGTCACCCCTCGGGGGCAGAGATGGCCTTCCGGCTTTGTCCGGGAGGCTTTTTTAGTTTTTGGGGGGAGAAGTTTATGGCAGGAAAAGTAACGGTCCCGGAAATTAGAAGGATGAAGCAGACAGGCGAGAAGATCACTGCCCTGACTGCATACGATTACACCTTTGCCCGCATCCTCGATGAGACAGGGGTGGATATTCTGCTCGTAGGCGATTCCCTCGGCTCCGTCATCCAAGGGCGGGAGAGTACTTTGCCGGTTACCCTTGAGGAGATGATCTATCATACCGGCGCGGTGGTTCGCGGAAGGAATCGAGCCCTAGTTGTCGCGGATATGCCCTTTCTCTCTTTTCAGGTGAGCCTAGAGGAGGCGAAACGAAACGCCGGAAGATTCTTACAGGAGGCTGGGGCCGAAGCAGTCAAGGTGGAGGGCGGAGTTGCAATGATAGAGACTATCCAGGCAATCGTTCAGATAGGGATACCCGTCATGGGCCATGTGGGCCTGACCCCGCAGTCGATTCATCGATTCGGCGGTTACAAGGTCCAGGGCAAAGAAAAAGAAGAGAGGCAGGCCGTCATGGAGGATGCATTGGCCGTAGAAGAAGGCGGCGCCTTTTCTGTCGTTCTGGAGGGAATACCCAGGGACCTAGCGAAAGAGATCACCCGGCGTCTGTCCATCCCCACCATCGGTATCGGGGCGGGAGTGGATTGCGACGGGCAAGTTCTCGTAGTCCACGACATGTTGGGTCTCTTCGACATGTATACGCCAAAATTTGTTAAGCGCTATGCCGACGTGAAGGGCACTATAACCGCCGCTGTCCAGAATTTTATGTCCGAGGTCAGGGACGGAAAGTTCCCGGATGAGGAACACTCATTCCATTAACCGCGTGATTCGTAATCGTGGTTGGTCTTCGTAAACGAGAGTGCCGAGCCTACTTTCATGCGGATCATTGAACCCATCCAAGAGATGCAAAGTTGGAGCGAGGCTGAGCGATGGAAAGGAAAACGGGTTGCTCTGGTCCCCACCATGGGGTCTCTCCATGAAGGTCATCTCAGTCTGGTACGGGAGGGAAGAAAGCGAGGGGATCAACTTGTGGTGTCGATCTTTGTGAACCCGACACAGTTTGCCCCCCATGAGGACTACGCCTCCTACCCCCGCCAACCCGACCACGATCGGAGAGCGCTTGAGAAGGAGGGCGTTGATGTCCTCTTCCAACCGTCTGTGGAGGAGATGTATCCTGAGGGCTATCAAACCTATATAGAGGTAGAGAGACTGAGCCCACTCCTATGCGGCGCCTCGCGCCCTGGACATTTCCGTGGCGTGACCACCGTCGTCGCAAAGCTCTTTAACATCGTACGCCCGCACGTGGCCGTGTTTGGCTCTAAGGATTACCAGCAGCTCCAGATCCTGCGCCGGATGGCAGAAGAGCTAAACCTTGGTGTGGAAGTCATAGCGTCTCCTATCGTAAGAGAAAAAGACGGCTTGGCCATGAGCTCGCGCAATGCCTATCTCAACCAAGAAGAGAGACAAGCGGCGCGAAGCCTCCCGCGATCTCTCAAACGGGCAGAGTGGCTGGTGCATCAAGGGGAGAGAGACGGCGAACGGCTCCTCGATGCGGTCAGGACCGAAATCGGCAAAGAACCGCTCGTTCGAATCGAATACGTCCGTTTGTGCGACACCGAAACTCTCGTGGACATTCAACGCATCAACAGCAGCGGCCTTCTTGCCCTAGCGGTTCGGATCGGTAAAGCTCGACTCATCGACAACACCATTCTGAAGGCATAAAGGATGAAAACACCATGCAGAGGTGTATGCTAGAAGGTAAGATCCATCGTGCGAGCGTCAGTGACGTCCATGCGAACCATGACGAGGCCTCACCACCGAAGTTACCCCCCTGTTGGCCAAAGCCCGGATCCGTCTCAAGGTAGTCCATGGCCACCCGGGCGAATCAAGAAAAAATCGTTTGTGTCAACCGCAAGGCGAGGCATGATTACTTCATTGACGAGACCTTTGAGGCCGGTCTGATTTTACTGGGTAGCGAGGTCAAGTCCCTGCGTGACGGAAGGGCAAACCTCAAAGATAGTCATGCCCGAATCGATCGTGGCGAGGCGTTCCTCGTCAATACCCACATCAGCCCCTATGCCGCAGCCAACCAGTTCAACCACGAGCCCACACGCACCCGCAAGCTCCTCCTGCACAAACGGGAGATCCAACGCCTTACGGGAAAGGTCAAGGAACGGGGGTTGACCGTTATCCCACTTAAGCTATACTTTAAGGAAGGTAAAGCGAAGGTGGAGTTGGGGCTGGCGCGGGGGAAAAAACTTTATGATAAGCGGGAGGCCCTGCGAAAAAAAGCGGCTCGGCGCGAAGTGGAGCGCTCTTTGAAATTGCGAAATTAGGCTTAGGCCTTGCGTTTCGGCTCGACGCCTTGTCTTCCCACAGGGTGAAACTCTAAACTCCAGTCCCAAGAATCAAAAAACCGATTGGGGGCGATCTGGGTTCGACGGGGATAAGAAGTCAAAGCGGCATGCCGGGGTCCTGTTGGCCCGTTAAACAAACAGGTCTGCAAATTTAAACGCAGATAATTTTAATTACGCCCTAGCTGCCTAATCGCGGCTAGCGTCTTACCGGCTCACTCCCACGGGGTCGGATAAGGCGTCGATTAGTGGGATGGGCCGATTCTCCTGCCGGAGGGGATGAGGCCGAGATCCAAACCGGCTGGTCCTGACAGACCCTGCCTTTGGGGGCTTGAAGGATGAGATTAAAACATCGGCTAAGCATGTAGTCGCCTTTGATGGGGTATCTTCGGACGGGGGTTCGATTCCCCCCGCCTCCACCAT
>JBHHYU010000136.1:0-6206 GCA_046757725.1 Binatia bacterium | reverse complement strand
GGGCGTACAGTTCGGCAAACGGCGAACGGACCATATTCCCCGTGCACACGAATAGAATGCCCGTAAAGTCCTTTAAGTCTTCAGGTACTCGCACGTGAAGTCGCGTCGGTCAGAGAGTTGACAATAGTCCATTCGAGCCACAGGCTAAAGCACGAAACCAAAGCGTACGATGGCTATGCTTTACTCTGGCGACGCCCGTGCCTGCCTATTTCGCCAGAGAGCGGATGTAGGCTACGAGGTCAGCGATCTCGGCATCTGACAGTGAACGACGCCCGCGTCCGAAACGCGGCATCAACTCGTCCTTGCCTACCTTTTTTCCGCCTTTTTTGATGATCGCAAAAAGTTGGTCGTCCGTCCATTCCGACATCGCCGCGGCGTCGGTCCAGTCCACGGGGTCCGGGATGACTACGCCCCTAATCTTGGCCTTCTCCTTGAACTTCAAAAGCTCCTCGCCATCCCCCTTTCCCTCCTTCCCGTGACATTTTGTGCAGCGCTTTGCGTTGATCTTTTCGCCTGCGGCGGGATCAGCGGCATCGGCTGGCACAGCGGGGAGCACAAGTGTCAGGAGCAGCATGACGTTTAGTATCATGGTCCTCATCGGTATGATCATATCATGGGTCCTCATCATTCCTCCTCTTCGTGGCACACATCACTGCACGCAACGACTGAATTGTCATTGCATGAAAGAATGGTCGAAGCGGGGTGCAAAAAAAAGCTACAGTGAAGATCCACTTTCGCCATGGCTGCGGTGAACATCCTGCTTCGTGGTTTCCAGGCGCCGCTCCACCACCTGCTGAAAGGTGTCCCTCAGCACCGGCAAATGGGCGAAGAGCGAGGTAAACGCGCCAGCTTTAATGGCAAGGACGTCGAGGTCAGTCACCGCCCGGACAGTCAGCGTTCGTGGAATCCGTCGGATGAGGGCAATCTCGCCAAAGTGATCTCCTGGCCCCATGGTACGAATGACCTTTGCCTCCTTTCCGGGTTCCTCCTCGACCGCTTCCACTTGCCCGTTCTCGATGACGTAAACCTTGTCCCCCATCTCCCCTTTTCGGAAGATAATTGCTCCTCGTGCAAAGTGCTCTTTGATCAGCTCCCGCTCTGGTGTCGTGACCACGATTACGAGGCATATGAGAATCGAGAGCAAGATAAAAGGTTGCGCTGCCAACATAAACACAGTCACTGTCGCCGGACCGACATTGACGAAGAGGATGATTGCCATGATGGTGGCCGAGACGGTCAGGACTTGGGCAAGGATGAGGGCAGTCCGTTTGTACCAATCGGCCAAAATGTTTGAAAGGACCGTATTCACGCGCCTTCTTTCTTATGCCGTGGGGTTGATTGTGGGGGATGCGCGAGGGAGTGACATTTGAGGCAGGACACGTCGTCGGAGTCAAAATCCTCTCGGAAGTCGACATGAAGATCCAAGTCCTCAAACTTCTTGGACCCGTCGTGGCAGTATAAACAGTTCCAGTTGGAATACGGGAGAGAAAGTTTAATAGGAAGTTCCCAGGTCCCGGTATAGAATCGATACACGTCTTTCAATCCCGCCATTTTTGCCTCAAAGGTGCCAAAGAGCCCGTAACTGACATGACAGGCGTAACAGTGCTCGGCGACGATATAGCGATTCTGAAAATGGGAGGCTGCGAGCGTTTTGCTAGATGGATCTAGCATGTCGTTTATGTACGGATCCATCACAGGATGGCAGGAACCGCAGAACGCGGCCTTCTTCGCCCCTTCAATCGCCACAAAGTTGCCCAGGAACCAGATGAACAATGGCAGGATAGCAAGACCGATCAGATGTAACCACATCAACTTCGGTTCCAAGAGTCGGTTCCGGTGATAGATCGCCGTGTAGAGGACGGCCAAGAGAGCGATGATGCATAAACCAATTCCGATCTGATTGGCAAATGTGACGGCGGTCAAGGGCTCATGGGGGGGAACACCGTGTGGAATCTGTGCTTGGGGCACGATCGCCTCCCGATGGTGCTGCGTCAGTGTAACTCCCGCTCCAAAATGTCTAAACGGGCCTTGTCCCTCTCGAGGCGTTCCTGGCTCATCTGCTCAAAAATCTTCCGAAGCGGGGCGAAGCCAGCCAGCAAAGAGTTGAAAGCCCCTCGGTCGATCGTGAGGGCATCTACCGCTGTGACGGTGCGCACCGTGGCCGACCTAGGGGCGTTGCTGAGCAGGGCCAGCTCCCCAAAGCAGTCCCCTGGGCCCTGCTTGGTGAGTAGGACCTCTCCTTTCCCCGGTTCTTCCCGCACGACCTCCACTTCCCCTTTCATGATGATGTACACCTTGTCTCCCCAATCGCCCTGCCTGAAAATGGCTTCTCCCGATTCGAAGTGTTCGTGGGAGATGCTTGTGGAACGTGCGATCTTGAGCTGGACAATATCCATCGGGAGGATCACGTCCAGCAACCAATCTATCGCCACCCTCAGCTTCCGATCCAGCCCGGGCAGTTTCATAAAGTAAAAGAACCGCCACAGGTGCCAGGCAAGATAGCCGGAGACCTTTATCCCCACGACGTCCGCAACGGCCGAATGGTGGCCGAGGGCTGCCACGGTGCCAAGGCTGGAATATGTGAAGGCGCGCCTTGGCGTCCCCCGGATACCAGCGACGATGTTCGTTGCGATGCACTTCGCCTGGCGGATGGCATGCTGGGCCGTTGGGGGGCAAGGCTGACCACTCTTCTGGTCTACAATCCAGGCACAATCGCCCACCGCGACCACCCCAGGGAATTCCGGCAGCTCCAGGAATTCGTTCGTGACGATCCGCCCTTTTTCCTTACGGCAGGGGAGGGATGCCAGCAGCGGATGGGGGGCCGAGGGTACGGTGCTGATCAGGGTTTTCGTTGGGATCCGTTCTCCACCTTCGACGAGAACATGCTCACCGGTCGCGCCAGCGAGACTGGTCTTCAAGCGGATCTCTACCTTCCGGCGCTCGAGGATCCGTTGGGCAAAATTACCGAGGTCCTCGCTTAACTCCGGGAGAATACGGGAGCCGGAGTGGAGGAGCACCACCCGTATTTCGTTGAGATCTATTCGACGGTAGGCCTTGGCAGCCTCGCGCACAAAATCATTGACTTCTGCGATCGCCTCCACGCCAGAAAAACCGCCACCGGCCACGACGAACGTGAGCAGCTTCTCCCGGCGATCGCTCTCCTCCTCAATGTTGGCTTCTTCCAAGATATGGAGAATGTGATTCCGAAGGAACAAGGCATCGCCCAGGGTCTTAAAGGGCAGTCCATGCTCCTGGAGGCCTGGCAACCCGGCAAAGTTCATGACCGTACCGAGGGCCAGGACCAGGTAATCGTACTCGAGCTTTCGGGGCTGAGGCCAGAAGCCAGGGGAAGTGGTGATCACCTTCGCGTCAAGATCAATGATCTCCACGTCTCGCGTGAGGAGGTTCACCCCAGGGCAGAGTCGTCGGATTGGGACGATGGTATCCACGATTCCGACGCTCCCCGAGATCACCTCCGGGAGCATCGGCTGAAAGACAAAATAGTTTTCCCGGTTGATCAAGGTGACGTCAACATCCGGCTCCCGCTTCAATAGCTTGCGCAGGTGCAAGGCGGTATAGACCCCGCCAAATCCGCCCCCCAAGATCACAATAGACGTCCGCCGGTTCGCATTCACGGCCGTACCCATTTTTCCCTGACCTTGCGGCGACCGCGTGATAGGGTACGAATGGAACAGAAAATGAGGCGATACACTCGCTTCTGCCCCTCGGAAAAGTAAAACGCCCTCGAGGCCATGCTCCGCCCCGGAAGGCGCCTGAGTGTTTGGTGCGCCGTCGATTGTGCCGCAGGTGGGCGAGCTGCTATGGTCACCCCGGTTTCATTTTTAACAACTCCTAAACGGGGCATGAGTATCCCCTGCCGTGGGAGAAATGTCAAGCTACAGGGTTTCTTTGGGTAAGTTCCTCCACGACCCTATTTGCGGCGGTGAATCACCGTCGTCACCCGCGTTTTGTCTACGCGTCTATCAAAGATTGAGCTCGGGCAGCTTGACTGCCGTATTGCAAAGTTGTTTACAGCAAAGTTAATGGTTCAGCTTGTGCTTGTAAGACCTGACGGGAAAGTTAGGCTCAGCACGAGCTAGACATCTATGCTGCGTTTCCTGGAGAGCACTGTTTTAAGAGGTCACGTAAGAAGGTTTCGACTTCTGGCGGCATCGAGGTGAAACGGACAGAAAAATCTGTGCTACTCTCTGACAATTTTTCCACGACCTTCCCGTAAAGCACTCCAGGGATCTCTTCGCCATTGCCGGCAATGAGGTGCATGTTGAGATTGCTCAAGGGGGGGACGGGATGTTCCAACCGTGCCTCTGCCCCCTTAGGTGACAGCTTGATGAAGCTTCCCGTGAACATTTCTCCACTTAGATGGTCCCCTTCGACCACGGTATAGCTGAAAGGGATCTCCTGAGGCAGCGGAACGAGCTTATCTTCGGTTTGGGGCAGCACGAGATTATGCTCACCGCCAATCCCCCGGATTTCGGAGAGGGGGATGGGCTGTTCAAATCCCTTAGCTTTGACCTCCATCTCCTTTCCAATCTTGGCGAAAAGCCCGATGTCTTGGCGTGTGGCTTCGGAGATCAGAATCTGGCCCCCTAGGGTGAAGGACTGGATACGGGAGGTGAGGTTGACATGACTGCCCACCACCCCGTACTTCATGCGTTCGGGCGAGCCGATATTCCCCACCACCACTTCGCCCGTGTGCACCCCGATGCCCATTTCCACCTCGGGCAGGCCGTCCTGTCTGTTCTGTGCGTTGACCTCAGTCATGGCTAACTGCATCGCCACGGCGCAAGCCACCGCCCGTTGGGCATCGTCCTCCTGCCAGACCGGCGCCCCGAAGAGGACGAAGATCGCGTCGCCAATGAACTCATCGATGGTGCCCTGGTACTGCTTGATGATCGTGACCATGGTGGCCAGATAGCGATTGAGGAGGGCCACGACCCGTTCCGGCGCTAATCGTTCCGACAGCGATGTGAAGCCTCGGAGATCGGACATCATCATCGTGATCTTGCGCTTTTCCCCTCCCAACTGTAATCCGGTGGGGGAGTCCAGCAGATTGGCGACCACGTCATCCGTCAGGTAGCGCCCAAAGGTCTCGCGAATGAACCGGTTGCGCAGCTCAAGCTGGTCAGCAAGTCGCCGGATTTCCTCCGTCGCCCGCTTGAGGGCCAACTGGGTTTCGACGCGGGCGAGAACCACAGGGAAATCGAGCGGTTTCGTCACATAGTCATTCGCCCCGATCTTCAAGGCTTCGACAATATCACTGCTCTGATCTTTCGCCGTGGCCATGATGACGGGCAGGTCTGCCACCGAATATCGCTCGCGGAGGATCTTGAGGACTTCCAGGCCGCTCATCCCGGGCATCATAATGTCGAGGAGCACCAGGTCGAAGTGCTCCGTGTCACTCATTTTCAATGCCTGATCTCCGTCTTCCGCGACGGCGACGGTGTAGCCCCGCCGCGCCAGACGCCGGGACAGCATGTCACGGTTGTCCGGGTTGTCGTCAACGACGAGCACGGAGGCTTGGGTGGCAGTCATGATGTGGTTCCCTTGCCCAAGAAGGCCTCAATTTTTCCCAGCAGCCGCGGGAATTCGATCGGCTTGGTGTCGTAGTCGTCGCATCCGGCCTCGAGAGCTTTCTCCCGGTCGCCCATCATCGCATGGGCCGTGAGCGCGATAATGGGGATGGCATGGGTCTCGGGCGCCGTTTTGAGCTGCCGTGTCGCTTCCCAGCCATTCAGCACTGGTAAATCCATGTCCATCAGAATGAGGTCAGGAATTTCCGATTGGGCCATGGCCACGCCCTGTCCGCCATCCAGCGCGATCACCACCTCGTAGCCGCGCCGCGTGAGACGCCGGGACAACATGTCTCGATTCTCTTCGTTATCCTCAACAAGCAAAATCTTTGTCATGCGGGACCTCGTGTGTGGTTATATGCCTGGCCGGACCCCGGGACCAGCCGAAGATGGTCTCGGCCTGGGTGTTCCAGCCCGTGATGAGGCCTTGTGTGTTCATTGTGATAACGGCGTCGAGCGCAGACTCCACGATCAAGCGGGTTCGTTCCTCGTTCTGCCGCAGCGCCTCCTCGGCCCGCTTGCGGTCGTCTTCCAGGGCCTCCAGTGCACTGATCCTTTGGTGCGCCCTCTCGAGGTCCTGTATGAGTTCCTGTTTCGTTTTGTCCTGATTCTTCA
>JBHHYU010000135.1:0-6214 GCA_046757725.1 Binatia bacterium | reverse complement strand
GCCGGCAGGTCCCTTGGTGAGAGAGGCAAGAGCGAGCGCCAGATAAAATGCCCAGATCGACCTTCTGGTGCTACCGTGTTTCCTCCACCAAAGAAAACAAAACAGAGCTGCAGAAAAAAAGAATGTGAAGAGCATATCCATCTTGGCGAAACGGCCCAGGGCAGCAAACTCTATAGAGGTAGCCAAAACGAGCCCTCCCCATAGACCTCGTTTCCATCCACCAGAAACGCAGCCCCACAGATAAACAAGCCCAATAGTCAGGCCTGCCGCCAGGGCCGACGGCAATCGGACAGCGAGTTCGTTTAGGCCTAAGAGTTTGATCCCTAGCGCCAACAACCAAAAATAGGGTGCCGGTTTGTCATAGTAGGGAAGGCCGTTGTGAGTAAGGGTAACCCAATTCCCGGAGGCCACCATCTCCTTAGCAATCTCACCGACTCGTCCTTCGTCGGGATCCCAAAGCGGGTAGTGACCCAAGCCATAGAAAAAGATGCAATAACAGACGACGGTTAAAGCAATAAGGGAGGGGAGATGGATACCTTTAGATAAACGCAAGATTCAAAACAGCCTTCGATGGGAGAGGGACGGTAATTCGGCGCGCACCTGGGCCAGATAGGTCAAGTCAATCTCGCCAAAGATGATACCCGGGCAATCCGAAGCCCGAGCGATAACCCTTCCCCAGGGATCCACAATCATCGAATTACCGTAGGTGGTGAAGCTTTGTGGGTGCTTACCTACTTGGTTCGGGGCGATCATATAGACCTGATTTTCTATGGCCCGTGCGCGCAAGAGAGGCTCCCAGTGGGCTTCGCCGGTAACGGCCGTAAAAGCGGCAGGAACAAAGATCACCTGAGCTCCCCTATCAACCAAGCCACGATAGAGTTCAGGAAAGCGGAGATCGTAGCAGACGGTGAGTCCCATGGGACAGAACTCGGTGTTGGCTACAACCACGTCTCTCCCGGGTCGGCGGGTTTCTGACTCTAAAGTGGAAACACCTCGCTCGATGTCAACATCGAAAAGGTGAATCTTTCGATAGCACGCGAGGAGATTGCCCTTGGGATCGAACAACAGGCTGGTGTTATAAACCTTATCGTCTCCTGGGATCTCCTCCAGAAGTGAGCCGGAAAGGAGATAGATACCCAACTCCTGGGCAAGATGCGCCATCGAATCAGCGGTAGGTCCGGGGATAGGTTCCGCACTATGTTTCTCTTCCTCCTTGTCGCCACGCCAATTGAACACTTCAGGTATGACCACAACCTTTGCCCCTCTGGCAGCAGCCTCGCGAATGTTGCCCTGGGCCTCCTCAAGGTTTTCGTCCTTGTTGGCCGAAGCCAACATCTGGACGGCTGCCGCTAAAAATTTCATGTCAAACTCCCTATTCGTGCTGGTGGCTTGTGCTCGTGTTTGTGTCAAAAACTGAAAAGGCCGTAAAGATGCAGGTGAACACGATTACAAGAAACGAGCACCGCTTTAACGAGTCAGGATAACGGGACAAGGGCTTTTGCTGAGCACGTACTCCGTGGTGCTCCCCAGAACCATCTCTATAATCCGCCGATGCCCATAAGCGCCAATAAAGAGGAGGTCATAATTAAAGTTAACCAGATAGTCCACAATCTTTTGCTCCGGGTAGCCCCGGGCTAGTTCATAGTGAACGTCAATCTCATAAGAGCCCAAATAGGACTTGGCCTCCTGAAGTACATTTTCGCCTGGTTTCTCCTTTCTTTGAACATAGAGAACAGCCAGAGGAAGACCTAATTGCGTGCAAAACTCGGCCGCAGATTCCAAAGCGGAGCTGGCCCTTCGGCTACCGTCATAGGCAAGAAGCGGATGCTCAATGAGCTTATAACGCTTGGTCGAGACGAAGACCGGGCGGGGACACTTCCGGGTAACGCTCTCGGCCGTGTTTCCCAAGAGACCTGTCGAAAACCCCTCGTTGATCCCGCGGTGACCTAAAATTACAAGGTCCGCCACCTTAGAGCGTTCACATATCTCGTTGGGGATGATCCCGATGTCAAGAAAAGCCTCGTGCCGGATTTCCTTCTGCGAACAGCGTTGCCGGAACTCGTCGAGTATAGTTTTTCCTCGCTCCTCCAGGACCTCTCGCATCTTGGTGGAAAAATCCAGATAGGGCTCAAATCCCAGCGAACCCGAGATATCATGTAAGAAAGTCCCCTCTATAGATATCGTGTCGATAACGTGCTGACCGAAGAGGGTACCTCTAAGTTTCTCAGTCATCCAGAGGGCATAATCCAAGGCTGCTCTGGAATGGTCCGAACCATCGAGGGGAACCAAGATATTTTTAATCATCCTTCCCTCCTGATGTTTCGCACGGATGGACCGATCCCTAGTTACCCGGCTTCAAAACACCCAAACTGGCGGAAGAACACCTGTCCTTACCCAAGGCTCCTTTCCATTCCGAGGACAAGATACCAAGCCCTTTTTTTTTTGCAAGTCAAACCTTTCCGCGCCCGAGGGGTTTACAGAAAAGGTTGAATGGGCGATAATTAGTAACTTACGTGTTCAGGCGAGGTTGCATATGCAGCGAGGGAAGAGAAAAAACGAATCCCTTCTTCACGAACTTATCACGGTAGCAAAAAAGTCCAACGTCGAGGTACGAACGGAAAGATTGCTTCGGGAGGTTGGGTACCGTGCCCATAGCGGCTACTGTCGATTGAATGGGCAAGCCCTCATCATTCTTGATCGCGACACCCCCCTCGGGGACCAAGTGGACCTCCTGGCCACGGAGCTAAACAAGCAAGACGTTCAAACAACACCCTCTCCGCCCATCAACGAGCCCTTGATTAAATAAGCTCCCAGGTAACAGCCAGCTTTGCTGTTTTAGTTGACTGCGGATGATTGCACTCTGAAAACTCGCTGACCATTACTGAACCCGGATCTTCTTTGCCGCCTCGAGCCCCAGGGCAAACTCCTCTCTTCCCACCTTTAAATTCATGATCCCTAACGAAGGAGCAACCTCGAGAATTTGAAACCTAGTCCCAGGAAGTAAGTGATGCTGTTGCATAAAGCCCAGTAAACGGGAATCGCGCTCACCGCCTTCAGTAATGCATTCGAGGACAACCTCTTTTCCGGCAGGGACGCGATGCAAGGACATGCCCCTTGGGCGTGAGGCGTGGCCTTTTTTCGGAATAGGGTTGCCATGAGGGCAGGTGGTGGGATGGTGCAAGAGCTTGGCCAGCCTCTCCTCGACGTCTGACGAAACGGCATGCTCCAGCCGGTGAGCCTCTTCATGGGCCTTTACCCAATCCAAACCCAACAGGTCCGTCAGTAGCCTCTCCGTCAAGAAATGGCGCCTCAGGATCCCTTCGGCAACTTTTCTGCCTTTCGGGGTTAAGTGAATCTCCTTTCGACGCTCGATCCTGACATAACCTTCATTCCCCAAACGGCGCAGGGTACTGAACATGGTCGATGGAGATACCCCCATTTCATCTGCCACCCTAGCCGCAATGACGGGACGCACTTCTTCGCCTAAGACATAGATCGCTTTTAAGTAATCCTCGACTGTGGGTGTAATTTTTAAACGTTCCATAGTGTTGACAAACCTTTTTTATTTGGGTATACGAATTTTATGACTCAGCGTCCTAAAAGTTAAATGATTAAGGCTCCCGAACCTCATTCTCATGATCCCGGACCATATTATTTCGGAAGCCGATAAATATCAAGGAAGGACGGACCTCCCGGGAGAGCTTTTTACTTTGGGCAAAGAGAGTGCACATCGAAAATTGAGTTCCGGTGGGAGAAACGCTCCGCTACGTTGCCTTTGCGGGAATTTACTGGCACGGCTGACCTTGGGCGGAGTCGAACTCAAGTGCAGAAGGTGTAAACGTTTGATGATTATCCCCTTGGAACATGATCCGGAAACAGAAAGGAACACCGCTCGAACCCTATTACCGCGGTTATTGTAAAGGCCGGTGAAAACCATTTTTGTGTTATCGCTCTACTCCCTGTTACTACTGACCCACACGGCCTTTGCGAATGAGGACGTTCGAAGGCTTCTCCTCCTCGTGGATTACATTGGGAGCGACTATGGCAAAAGCGTGCAGGAGGGAAAAGTGAGCGACCCTCAAGAGTACCGGGAGATGCAGGATTTCAGCGGCGACGTGGTTTCCCTTTCTGCCTCGCTCCCTCCTCCTCCTGACCCTTCGCGCCTGGGGAAAATCACGCGGGGTCTTCAGCAACTCCAGCACCTGATCGAAAACAGAGGGGAACCTTCGGATGTGGCTGCCCTTGCTAGACAAATCAAGAATGCTACCATCACCCTTTACGAGGTGGAGACCTTTCCCCTGAAACCACCATCCTTAAAAAAAGCCAAACGCCTTTACACTGAAAACTGCGCGGTCTGCCACGGGGATGATGGCAGTGCCGATACGACTAAGGCAAAGGAGTTGCATCCTCGTCCCACAAATTTTCGGGACTCTTCGATTATGGAAGGTCTCTCGCCATTTAAGGCCTTCAATGTCATCTCTTTTGGAATCTCGGGGACCGGGATGGCCTCCTTCGATGCCCTGAGTGAGGCGGATCGTTGGAATCTTGCCTTTTATCTGTTCTCTCTACGTTTCTCCCCAAGCAAGCTGGAACAGGGAAGAATTCTTTGGCAGCCCCAGCCTAAAGACAAACTGATGGAC
Organism: Binatia bacterium; assembly: GCA_046757725.1. Taxonomy (GTDB): domain Bacteria; phylum Desulfobacterota; class Binatia; order UBA9968; family UBA9968; genus JBHHYU01. The sequence continues at coordinate 1,574 of JBHHYU010000135.1, read as the reverse complement.
CTGAATACCCTTGCTTCCCTAACTGACGGAGAGTTGTTGCAGAAGCTAGCCAAAAGGGGGATCGCCGCCTCCCGGCAGCAAACTTCTATCCTGGCACTTTTAAGAACGGAGGTCCCCGGGCGGACGACTCTAGATCCCCTAGTGCATGCCCTAGCCCTTGTGACACGCGCGCAGCAGTTCGCCGAGCAGGGCAAACGGGAGGAAGCCTACAGAGCGTTGGGAGATGCTTACCTAGAGGGTTTTGAGTTGGTTGAGCCGGAGCTCCAAGCCGCTCAGCCTGCCAGGAAAGTGGAGATCGAAAAGATGTTCCTGGGGACAAGGAAAGCCGTTAAAGATGAGGATGACTTAAGCCGGGCGATTCACGACCTCATCCAACTTCGAGCCGAACTCATAAGGGTTCGGACTGATTTGGCGCAAGACAAGACAAGCGCCGAGTTTGCCTTCTTTAACTCGCTGATCATCATTCTCAGAGAGGGCCTGGAGGCAGCCCTTATTGTAGCTGCTTTCCTCGCCCTGCTGCGAACCACCGAACAGCGTAAAGCAATAACCTATGTCCATATGGGATGGGTTGGGGCCATTGGGGCGAGCTTTTTAACCTGGTTTATAGCCGAGTTCCTGATTACGATCGGCGGCCCTGAACGGGAGCTTGTCGAGGCCATTACCTCTCTGGTCGCAGCCGCCGTTCTCTTTTACGTTAGCTACTGGCTTCTTGCGAAGTTGGAGGTGCAAAAATGGAGAGCCTACCTGCAAACTAAAGTCCGTACCGCTCTCTCTACAGGCCACATGATTACGTTGGCCGGTGTCAGCTTCTTGGCGGTTTATCGAGAGGGGCTTGAAACCGTGCTGTTCTATCAGGCTCTCCTCCTGCATAGTTCTTCTGCAAAAGGAGTGATTTTTTTAGGGTTCACCACAGGCGCTGGTATTCTCCTGGGTGTGGTTGTGGCGATCTTTAAGCTAGGATTAAAAATGCCCCTGCGATACTTTTTTGGGCTCGCAAGCGCATTGATGTACCTGCTGGCCACGACTTTTTCCGGAGAGGGAATCAACCGTTTGCAGCAGCTGGATTTTTTGCCCAGGACCTCGTTGAACATCCCGGCATTTCCCACTCTGGGTATTTACCCCAATGCCGAAGGGCTCATGGTCCAGGGAGGCCTGCTGCTTCTCTTTGCAGGCTCTCTCTTCTGGCTCTTCGTCGTCGCCCCTAGAACAGTACCATCCTCCAAAAGCCTTTAGCTCTTTTTATAAATCTGCTCGGCCAGGTAGTTTTGATAGCCCACTTCTTCGATTTTGTGGAGCTGCGCTTCGATCCAATCTACATGTTGCTCCTCGTCTGCAACGATGCGCTCTAAAAGCTCGCGGCTGGCATCGTCTCCTGCCTCCAGACAGGTCTTAATCCCTGGGTGGAGTATCAACAGCGCCGCCTGCTCCAGCCCGAGGTCGTTTTCTAGTTGCTGTTTCACACTAGATCCCACTGTGATCTTATCGTAGCCGGCAAGGTTGGGTACCCCTTCCAGAAACAGGATACGCTCTACCACCTGCTCTGCATGCTTCATCTCACCCAGAGACTCACTCCA
>JBHHYU010000134.1:0-6240 GCA_046757725.1 Binatia bacterium | reverse complement strand
CCTCTGTCATCTATTATGGACGCTTTAATCCTAAAGACGACTTGAGCAAGATGAGAGCCATCATTATAGGCCATTTTGGAGAAAACGATCGGGTGATCAGAGTGGACGCCGTTCGAGAGTTTCAAGCGAAGCTTAAGAGTTTGAACGGCGATCATGAAATATACATTTACCCAAATGCCGGGCACGCTTTCGCGAACTCCAAAGGGAGTCGCTACAACCAGGAAGCGGCGGAGAAAGCCTGGAAGAGAACAACGAAGTTTCTAAAACAGCATCTGTAGGACCCAGGGCCTAAAAAACTCTCTGGCGGACGTCTTTAAACGCAAGGGCTTCCAGATCCGACCCTTATTATTACCACCACTTTGATTATCAAGAGAACGTCCGCTTCAGCGAGATACCGCTTTCCAGATAAGGCGGTAAAGTACAACACCGGGGTTATCCCACCACCAGCAAATGCCGCGTTATTGGTCATTTCTTTTTAGCCTACTCAATCTGGAGCAAATGAAACGGTCCCCTTGCAGGAAGCCTAAATTTTCTACGGCCGGGAAACTGTAATACTTCAGCCTTCCACGAAATCTGCCAGAATTGTCACAGGAATTGCCACGGGACATGACACAATCTCTATAGTGCCACCTCGGTCCATGGCGCAAAATCATCTATAATAGATGCGTTTCTACGTACTTAACTTTAACTGACACCGGAGGGAGAGCACTAAGGCATAGTTTTTGCTTAAATGAAGGTTTCCAGGCTACTTAAAAAAAATCATGCGCAGGCAAAATCAACGCCAAGACAGGACAAATGTACCTCGACGGAAATATGAAAGGACACTGCCATAAGAACAAGGTAATCGGAAAACAAGGGACAGATCAAGAATGAAAGCCGGAAAAAAATCAAGATACCTGACCGATCCAAGAGAGGATTCCGTAAAGTGGAATTTGCTCCTCCTGAAGACTACGTACGCGAAAACCCTCCGGGCTGTTGGCCAGGTCCTAGAGGAACTCCCCCTCAAAGGCTTTGAGCTCAAAAGCTATGGCAACGACTATCTCATTTGGGAAGCTCTGAAAGGACCGTTGCCCAAGAAAGCACGAATTCTGGATCTCGAAGGTGGTATTGTTCGTAACCGTTGGCGCGGACTGCTCGTTCGATACCCCACGATCATTCGCGCACGCTTTACCCCCGGAGATCTGGACCGGCTGGAACGAGAGGGCCAGGCAAGACGTCATGACCCAACCGGCATGCCGGATTTTTTCAGCCTTTCACAAGTCATGCGTGGGGTCGGCAGCTACCTCGATAGCAAGGGAATTTGCTTGCTCACAGTCTCCAAGCGCCGCCAAGATATTCTGACCGTACAGTACGAGACGGCCAAAGGTAAAATTGAGGAAGAGCTAAGCTTCTCTACCTTATACACGGTCTGGGTGCATGCCTATCTCCAGAGAATGAATCGGCAGAGACCAAAAACTAAGCTTGAGGCGTTCGGACGCTAGTTACGGATTGACAGTTCTTGTAGCTCGTATGACGGTTTTGTCACTCGACTACTCTCATGGCCGGCCCTGAGATCTGACCTCTCATGCCTTTCAGGATATAATCCTTAAAAAAAACAACGGCTTCGGTAGATCGGGCATTTTACACCAACCTGGCACTTCATTTGCTCTAATCCTGGAAGGTTTGAGCTACCCGTAGGGGTGAAATCGGTATGCCATTCGTTAGAATTTCGATGAACAGGGCATTTTTTCCAGAAAAACAGTAAAGCTACTCCATGCCCAATACAACGGGCGGATGGTCTGGAGGAAAAATGTGTTAGAGACAAAAACTCAACCTCAATTTTTACCGACACATGATTCCTTGACTGAGCTACCCAACCACACTTTCTTTCATTGCCGCCTGCAAGAGACACTGGCCAGGAAGAAACATGTAGACCAGCCCTTTGCACTGCTCATCCTGGGGCTGGCGCAGTTCAGGGAAATAAACCGAAGCCTCGGGTACCACATGGGTGATCTCCTCTTAAAACAGGTCGGATCACGCGTGCAGGGAATATTAAAAAACCTCGGGACTCTTGCGCGCTTGAGCGGGGTTGAATTTGCCGTGCTGCTTCCGTCTGTCGGAAGCACAGAAGAGGTCATCCTGGTCGTGCGCAGGATTCTGGAAGGGCTCGAACAGCCCTTTGTGCTAGGAGATCTCAAGCTTGACGTGCAGGCCAGCATCGGTATTGTGCTCTTTCCTGAACATGGTACAAATGCCGATGCGCTGATCCAGCGAGCGAACGTTGCGCTATCAACGGCGAAAACTAACCACAGCAGTCATGCCATCTACTGTACCGAGCAAGAACAAAACAACCATAACCAACTCCTGCTGACCGGCGATCTACGAAGGGCCTTGGTTGAAGACCAGTTATTTCTGCTTTACCAACCCAAACTGGATCTTCGGACCGGCCGGGTTTCCGGTGTAGAAGCACTGGCACGCTGGCAGCACCCCCAATACGGTATTATTCCACCGGATCAGTTCATCCCGGTGGCGGAACAGACTGGCCTCATCATGCCGTTTACTCTGTGGGTGCTCCACGAGGCACTGCGCCAGTGCCATGCCTGGAATCAAGCGGGGCTGAACATCAAAGTGGCGACGAATTTATCTATGTGGAATCTGCAAGCTAGAGAGCTTCCGGATCAGATTGCCGGCTTGCTAAAAAGCTGCGAGGTCTCCCCCGACCAGCTGGAATTAGAAATTACTGAAAGCTCGATCATGGCAAACCCGGCACGCACGATGGAGAATCTCACCAGCATGAGCCATATGGGTTTACAAATCTCCATCGATGATTTCGGCACGGGCCATTCCTCGATGGCCTATTTGAAGAAGCTACCGGTTCACGAGATCAAAATCGACCAGTCCTTTGTGATGAATATGGCAGTGGACAAAGACGATGTAGTGATTGTGCGTGCGATGATAGACCTTGGTCATCGTCTGGGACTCAAAGTCGTTGCGGAAGGTGTAGAGAATCAAAAAACACAGACAATGCTGTCTACCTTTAACTGTGATACGGCACAGGGCTTTCACATCAGCACACCTATTCCGGCCTCGGAGATTACACGCTGGCTAACCGAGTCCCACACACCAAAACTGAAGGCATTGCCCTAAGGCTCCTTCGAGGTTTCTGCCCTCCTCTTTGGAGCTTAGTTTTAGCGCCGGAAATTACCAACCCGGAATTTTTTAGACAGTGAGTCCGACCTCGGATCGATCTAGGGTTCAATCATAAGGTGAGACGACAGAGGCTTCCCGCCGCGGCCGAAAAGTTCAGTCTCGGGCCGGAACTGTCAACGGGAGTTATCATGCTCTATAAAACATCTCTTGATCTAGAATCAAACCCCTCTGCGTTTCTTGATCTCTTCAATCAGTTGCGGGACAACTTTGAAAACATCACCGACGACACCTAAATCCGCAAATTGAAAGATAGGCGCCTCCGGATCCTTGTTGATCGCGACGATTGTCTTAGAGCTCTTCATCCCTGCGAGGTGTTGAACCGCGCCTGATATGCCACAGGCTATATACAGATTTGGCTTGACGGTTTTTCCGGTTTGGCCGACCTGCAAAGAATAAGGAACCCAACCGGCATCCACCACCGCCCGTGTAGCCCCAACCGCACCTCCAAGTAGGCCCGCTAGCTGCCGCAGTAATTCAAAATGTTCGGCCGCCTTCAGACCACGCCCACCAGAGATGATGACATCGGCCCCCTCGAGTTGAGGACCCTCTTGTTTGACTGTGACTCGATCGGTCAAGTGAACTTTGCGAAGGCCAGGGTCGGGAGGTGCTACCACTTCTTCAACGGTAGCCGTGTGACCGCGTGAGTTTGACTCGAACGATTTCGGTCGAACCAGCAGTATCTTCGTTTCAGAACCAACCAGAGTGCTGATGTTGAGGTAGCTTCCTCCCAGGGCCGGGATCGTAGCTTCGACGGAACCGTTGTTCAAGACAAAATCACTAACGTCCGTGATTGCACCTGAGTCGAGTTTCGCGCTGAGTCCAGCCGCCACGTCACGACCGGTGTAACTGGATGCAAAGAGCATTACTGCAGGACGAACTTTCCGGATCAGCTTCGCGATAGTCTCTACGGTAGGCAGCGTCAAGTAGTCGCAAAAAACCGGATCGGCCGATCGATATACCTTGGCAGCACCATAATTGCCAAGCGTTCCGATGGCTTCATCAGGCGCCGGACCGAGCAGAACAGCCTCAGCGGTTCCCACCTCTGCAGCCTTGGAGAGCATTTCTAGCGTGGTCGGTGTAATTTTTTCCTCGACCACTTCAGCATAGACCCAGATCAGATCCGCCATCTAAAGCACCTTCAACTCGGCCAGAAAGTCCGCGACCTGCTTTCCGCCCTCACCTTCATCCGTGATAATCTTGCCGGCCTCACGTGAGGGTGGTCTACCTAGGCTCAAGACCCGTTCTCTGGCACCGGTGCCACCCACCTGTTCCGGTCCCAGTCCCAGGTCAGCAGCGTTGTATTTTTTAATCTCTTTTTTCTTAGCAGCCATGATTCCCTTGAGCTGTGGATAGCGAGGTTCGTTGATACCGCTGGTTACGGTAACCAGGGCAGGCAAGTGAGATTCGACGACATCATGGCCTTCTTCGCTCTGGCGTTTGATAGTGATCTTACCGCCATCCACGGTAAGCTCCGTGGCAAAGGTGAGGGGGGCAATCCCCAACAGTTGCGCGATTTGCCCGGGAACGATCCCGGAATAGCTATCGCTGCTTTCCGTAGCACAGATAATCAGGTCAAAGGGCTCTTTTTTAATAGCCGCTACCAGGGCCTTGGCAGTGCCCAGGGTATCCGAGCCGGCCAGGGCGTCGTCTAAAATGTGAATGGCAGAGTTCGCGCCCATGGCCAATGCGTTGCGAATACCCGTGGTGGCGTCACCGATCCCCATGGTGAGGACCTTGACTTCACCACCATGTTTTTCCGTCAGGCGAAGTCCCTCTTCAACGGCATTGGCCGCAGCAGGGTCCAACTCATGGGTGACGCCTTTACGCACCATGCACCTGGTGGTCGGATCAAGCTCAATAGTCACCGAGCTGGCCGGGATAACCTTTGCGCAAACAATGATGTTCAAACTGAGGTCCTCTTTAATTAGAGATAATAGAAAGTCTTAAGTTAACGAAAGCGCTCTCGCCGTCTGAGCGCCTATAAAGACCGGACACCCTTGTCTATCACCAGGGGAGGAAGCTCGCTTGGCAAGCGGGCCTATTTAATTCAGCCATTCGGAGACTTTGCCCTCTATCACAACGTCCAAAATCTCCTTGCAATCTCCGATCGCCTTGTCGATGATTTTGGGGTCGTTCAAGTGCGGCATCGCCCAATTGATCGCCCCATGGAGTGCCTGGATCACCTCTTTAAGGTGTTCGTCCAACTCTTCCGTGTGTGGTGCCTGTGGCATCTTACATCCTTCCTCAAAAATACAGTCGACCGTCGTTCGGATCAGGAACCCGAAGACCCATTTGTTCAATGAGAGGGTTGACTTCCTTAATATATTCCTCTCTGGCCTGGGCATTTGAGCGGCGCTTAAGACCCCATTCGCGGTAACGCTCGGATCGCCGCGAGACAGAATGGCCAAACATATCCAACGCCTTGACATACCAGTAGTCAACGGCTTTTTGAACTTTCTCCTTAGACTCGTCACCCTTGGCTGCCAGCTCAGTCGTTGTTTCAGTGCCAAAACCTATGTGACCTTCCTCCTCCTTGATGACATCAGGAAGGATACGATCGAGGGGCGCATAACTGCAGTCTATAAACTCTTCCAGCTGATAGCGACCGATGCGGTCGATAAGAAAACCGAAAACTGCGTAGTCTTCCCATGTAGTGATGCTACCCCGGAAGGCCTCCACGAAACGATCCTGGTTCGGGCGGCTAAGCACGTAAGAGACATCAACACCGATATCTCCGGCAAGGCGCGCCATTTTGCGGTAGTGGTCAACTTCTTCCGCAGCCGTTCGCGCAACAATCAGTTGGTCCATCTTTGTCGGGGCTGTAGGCAACATAGTTTCCACGTATAGATGGGGACCGCCGATTTCACAGTCCGCCTGAATAGTCAGAACGCGCTTCAAGAGGTCCTGGTACTCCACATCCTGCTTTTCAAAGTCTTTCAGTTCGACCTTATCCTTAAACATCTGTCATGCCTCCCTCACTTTCTGCCGCTGCAATTTTTCAACAGTTAACAAAAGACCGCCTGAAAATCAATAGCCCCGCGCCAGCAACGC
>JBHHYU010000133.1:0-6401 GCA_046757725.1 Binatia bacterium | reverse complement strand
GCTCCACCTCGGCCCGGAGCAGGTCAAGCCGCGGCACTTCCCCGGCTTCAAACTGTTTGCGGGCTGCTTCTCTGGTTTCCTCGGCCAGTGCCACCGTTTCCTCTGCCAGCGTGAGGCGCTCCTGGGCCTCCAGGAGTTTGCCGAAGGCGCCCATCACGTCCGCCAGGACGCGCCGCTCTGCATCCCGGATCTCCCACTCGGTCTGCGTCAGGTTCGCCGTGGCGATATCGGTTCGGATACCGCGCTGTCCTTTGATCTCGACGACCTGGGAGAGGCCCACAGCGAACCCCCCTACCGTGCGGTGCTCTACCGGGCCATCCACGGTCCGGGCTCGCCCCCCGTTCCCTTCCAGCTCCAGGGCCGGGTTGAAGGGGTAGATCTGGGCCTGGGTAAGGGCGCCCCGGGCAACTCCCAGTTCCCTGCGGATGACCTGGAGTTCCGGACTGTTCTGGAGAGCTTGCTCGAGGGCTACTTCCAGGGTGAGCCTTCCATCCGATTCCGCCTGGCCAGTTATAGGGGCTGCCAAGAGAATAAGTGCCCCTAGGACGCTATACCGAAATAGTCGGGATGTGATCTTTTTCAGCATTGTCGAGTCCTCCCGCGAGAGCCGGCCGGCGAACAAGGTGGGCCGCCTTATCATCGCTGGCTACTTGAAAGAATTCTTTTTGCCCGTTCTTCCAATTGTTTGGCTTCATCATTTCTTCCCGTCTTTTTGTACAATTTTGCCAGATTCCCCAACACAGTCGCCACATTTCGATGGTATGGCCCCACGGCTTTTTCCATTATGGCTAGCGCCTGCTTATACAGGGGCTCGGCTTCGGCATATCTGCCCTGGAGTCGATACAGTTCTGCCAGATTGTTCAGGGATGTGGCGACAACGGGATGGTCTGCCGCCAGGGCCTTTTCCTCTATGGTCAAGGCCCGCTTATACAGGGGCTCGGCTTCGGCATATCTGCCCTGGAGTCGATATATTTCCGCCAGATTGTTCAGTGACATGGGCACGGCCGGATGCTCTGGCCCCAAGGCTTCTTCCATTATGTCCAGCGCCTGCTTATACAGGGGTTCGGCCTCGGCATATTGCCCCTGGGCTCGATACGATGACGCCAGATTGTTCAGGGACGTGGCCACAGCGGGATGGTGAGGACCAAATGTGGTTTCGGCAACTTTGACTGATTCTTTAGCCACCTTAGCAGCCTCTGAATATCGTCCTTGTTGATAAAGAGAGAAAACCTTCGCATTGAGGTCGTTCCACAATGCTTCCTGGGCATAAGCGGGCAAAGCCAGCGATACGGCCAGCCCCATCAATAGGGCAATTCGTGCTACTGTCCCCATTGGCATGATGCTTGTTTCCCTCTGTAAGATCCCCCTCGTAGCGCAGGGCTCCCCCACCGTGGGCTTCCGCTCCGGCGTACAGCAAAGTGACACTGGCTCCACTGCAGGCATGGGAAGCGCCTGAGTGTCTGCTCACACGGGTCCTAGATGTCAGGGAATGAGAGCAAGAAAAGTAGGGGGGTGCTTACCCGCGAGGGGGTGGGAAAGGAGGACTAAGTAAGACACCTTCGTAAAAGGTATTCAGCTCCGTGCGAAGGGAGAGAATCAGCGGCAGGCTATTTGAAGCTAATTGATCTTCGTACGGGACCACAGAGGTTCCACAGGCTTGAGCGATATGTGTCTCCGCCGATGGCGACTCAGAGCCGTGATGACTATGGTTCAGATCCGTGGCGAGACACAGGGCGAGACCGACCAAGAAGCCGAAAGCCACGACGTAAACCGTCAACCTGTGTTTCAACTCACGCTTCTCCAGCACATGTAGATTAGGCGTCCTTATCTATCTTGAATAGTGCAAGTTTCGAACCACCCGCTATCCCTTTTATCGCAAATCCCGCAGGTTTGTCAAGCCCTGATCGGGCGATCGGTCCCCTGTGTAGGTGGCAATTTTCCTGGCTTCTCTGAGGACTTTTGCGAGAGCGGCTGTCGCGGCAGGTGTGCACTGCCGGGATCGTCCCTTGGGGCCTCGAGCGGGGATGATGGCTGGTAGCAATATGGTAGGAGCATCTCGGAAGGCGCCGATGTTCCAAGGTACGAAGAGGGCATCAAGCAGGTAAGCGAGGGTGTCTTGATGGAAGAGCAAGATATTCGCGGCAAGTGAGCCGCTCAGGAACCGAATTTCCTTGACGCTCCCCGGACCGATCTGTACGGTACGGAGTTATTTAGCGTCGTCTAATTTTCTAATTGGATATATCTCGATTGCGCGCTCTCTTACGAAGGCGATGTTCGAGACAGACCCTGACGTCGGATTTCAAAGCGAGGCTGACTGGTTAGCGGGCATGCCGAGAATGAAGCGAAGGTACTTGAGGGTCCTCGCCATGCTGATTCTTCTTTGCTCGTCGGGATGGAGTGATGGCACGGGGAGTGCGGAAGAGCCGCTCGTCACCGACCGGCCCGACTTTACCGAAAGCCCGGAGACGGTGGCGCCGGGACGATTTCAACTGGAAGCGGGCTACACCTTCACCAGGACGGGGGACGACAAACAACATGCCCTGGGGGAGTTGCTGATACGAGTTGGGCTGTGGCAACAGATTGAGCTTCGGCTGGGCGGCAACTCCTATGTTTGGCTGGACAGCCCCAACGGCGACGCGGACGGCTTTGAGGACTTGTCTCTCGGCGTGAAGATCAAGCTGGTGGATGGATCGGAGCACTTCGAACTGACACGGCCCACCGTTGGCGTGATCATTGCCACCACGCTGCCAACGGGTGCCGATGACATCGGCGAGGATGAGCCACAACCGGAGTTCATACTCGCAATGGCCTGGGACCTTTCTGAACGGTTTTCGTTGGGGTCAAACCTCAATTACACGTATGCCGGTGAGGATGGTGACCGGTTTCACCAGTTCTCTGGAAGCCTGGCGTTGGGGTACAAGTTGACTGAGAAGTGGGGGGCCTACATCGAATACTTTGGCTTTGTGCCAGAGAGCGACGATGGCCCGAACACGAGCTTCTTTAATGGGGGTTTTACCTACCTGGTTACAGACGATTTACAGCTTGACGCGCGCGTAGGCGTGGGCGTGTTTAATGGGAGAAGCCCTGATTATTTTACCGGTTTTGGCGTGTCGTGGCGATGGTGAGGCGAAAAGGATTCAAAGGCAAGAGCCCTCCGTCATCACTGGTTTCTTGGTGGACAGGCCAAGGACACAACACTGAGATTATTATCTGTTATCCCCAATCCCGCGTCAAGCCCAGGTTGTCAGAACGATTGTCCCGAGGGAGATCTCACGGCACGCCACCCCCAGCCCTTGCAACCACGCAGCCTCCTCCTTGCTGATATATCTTCAGATCCGCCAGAGGCGGATCCCCATAAAAGCCACCGATGCCACCGGGCGACCCAGCCTTTTGACATAGCGGAAGCAGAAGCCCAACCGAGGGAGAAAAGGGAGGGGGAAGGGGAAGGATGTAGATTCGGTAGGCCACCAGACCGGCAGCCAGGCTCCCGTTCAGTGCCCCGGCGCCAGCGAAGACCAACGCCAAGCCTAGTTTTTCTTGGGGCGTCCTTTCCCCACTGGGGCACTGATGCCCCAGCAAATATCCCCTGTAAATGCAAGGAGATACAGGTCAACGGAAGAAATCGCTGTCCCAGCACCAGTAGGTTCAAGGTCACAAATATTCAGGTTGACTTGGAATTTACTGTAAAACTAGGAACTTACCGACATCCCACCTTTGGCACCTATCTTGCCCGTTACCATCGCAATTCCGCAAGGCCTTTACAAGCCACTTCCTTGATGCGGTACCACGCAAACCCGTGACTTAAGGGGCAGGGAGCACGATGGTCGCCCCGCATCCTGTTTTCCCAGGAAGCATGGGCAGGAGGCTCAGCCTGCTGTTGGGCCTCAGCTTCGTCGTGGTGCTCCTCATAGGGGGGGTCTCCATCCTTGCGGCGAGGTCCATCTACCTGACTACCCAGGACATCAAAAGGCAGGGCCGGCACGTCGAGGTGATGGATAGTGTTCATGCAGCCGTCCACCATTTGACCGGGGCGGTTCAGCAGTCGATCATCACCGGGGTCCCTTATCCTGAGGACGAGCGGAAGACGCTCGTTGCAGAGCTCCATGTCCTCCTCAACCGGTATGAGCGACTGGAGGAGATGGAACGGGATTTCCCCGAAAGCCAGAGGGAAACCAAGATCTACCGAGAGGTCAGGGAGACGATTGCCGATCTTGTCCCGCTCTCGCAACGGCTGTTCATCGCTGTGGCTCGCGAGCAGGACATCGATCCCCGGGACCTGGAGCAATTGACCGCTTACAACGCGAAGATGCCCGCTCAGGCCCACGAGATGAACGAGGTCCACCGGATCAAGATGGAGCGAATGATCCAGGAGAGCTGGAACAGGATGTGGCTTATTCTCGGCTTGTATCTGGCCTTCATCGTAATCGGCAGCTTACTCATCCTCGGCAGCAACCTCGTCTTCTACAGGACCATCGTCCTGCCCATCCGCGGGCTAGTCTCGGCCACCCTGGAGGTGGCGAGTGGCGACTTCAGGAAACGGGTTTCTGTCACCTCTCGGGACGAGATCGGCCAGCTCTCAAATGCCTTCAACGTGATGGCCGAGAACTTACAGGAGCACGAGCGACAGCTGAGAAGCCTGAACGAAAGCTTAAAGCAAAAGGCGCGGGAGGCAGAGGCCCTGTATAAGATCGGGACTGAGATCCTGGGTTCGTTGGATCTGGACAAGATCCTGCGTTCCGTCGTGGAGAAGGCAAAAGAGCTGTTGGGCTGTGAGGTCGGCGCACTGTGCCTGCTGGATGATGAAGAACCCCAACTGGTCCCGCGGGTCACCAGCGGTCCTCCCGCAGCCTTTGCGGGAGCGAGGATCCGAGGAGTGGAACGGGCCCTGCCAGTCAACCTCATGGACCACTGCCCGCCGGCGGGCGGAACGCAAGGTTTGAAGAAGCCCCTCCTTTGCTGCGGGGTGGTACGTCCCCAATATCTCGAGAACCATCTGGCCGTTCCCTTGAAAACGGGAGAGAAGGTGATAGGAGTCTTCTGCGTAGCGGATAGGAGGCCCCGGGGCTTCTCCAGCGCCGAGGTAGACCTTCTCACGGGTCTCGCCACCCAGGCCGCCATTGCCATAGAGAATGCCAGGCTTTACGACAAGGTGCAGAGCCTGGCCATCCTCGAGGAACGAGAGAGGATCGCCCGGGAGATGCACGACGGCCTGGCCCAGGCCTTGGGCACGTTGCACTTCCAGGTCAGCAGGGCTCAGGACCTGCTGAACGCTAATGAGACTGCCAGGGTACAGACCGCCATGGAGAAGATCCAGAAGATGGCCGAGGACGCCTATGAGGATGTCCGTCAGGCCATCTTCGGCCTCCGAACCATGGTCTCGCGAAGCCTGGGGCTGGTCCCGACCTTGACGGAATATCTGCACGATTGGAGCCTTCAGAACGGCGTCACTGCGGATCTCCAGATCCAGGAAGAGAGGGCCACCAAGGTGTCGCCGGGGGCAGAACTGCAACTGATTCGGATCATCCAAGAGGCATTGGCGAATGTGCGAAAACATGCCGCGGCCCGTTACGCCCGGGTGCGGTTCGAACTGGAAGGGGAGCATGTCCTCGTAACGGTCACCGACGACGGAAAGGGGTTTGACCCGGCGGAGCTGCCGAGGCAAAAGAGCAAGTGCTACGGGCTCGAGACCATGCGGGAGAGGGCGGAATCAGTGGGCGGGAGCCTGAAGGTGCAGTCGCAGCTCGGGAGAGGAACTTCGGTCTCAGTCCGTCTTCCCCTCTCCGGAAAAGGAGATCATAATGGAGGCCATCAGGGTTCTGTTGGTGGATGACCACGCCCTCTTCCGGGACGGGCTGGCGAGCCTCCTGGCAGAGCAGGCAGATTTTGAAGTCGTGGGGGAAGCCGAGCATGGGGAGGAGGCTCTCAAGAAGGCCCGGGAGCTGGAACCCGATCTTATCCTCATGGACATCTACATGCCGGGCGGGGATGGTCTCACAGCGACCCGTCGGATCAAGGAGGAGCTTGCCTCGGTGAAGATCGTCATCTTGACCATCTCCGAGGAGGATCAGAAGCTGTTCGAGGCCGTCAAAAGCGGGGCCCAGGGCTATCTCTTGAAGAAGATGAAGACTCAGCAGTTCCTCGAGTTGCTCCGAGGGATCTCCCGGGGCGAGGCACCGATCTCGCACGCCATGGCGGCCAAGATCCTAGCAGAGTTCGCCCGCCAGGCCCACGGCGATGCACAATCCGCGCCCGGGGTTCAGCTCAGCCCCCGGGAGCGGGAGGTCCTCGAGCTGCTGACAAAGGGGGCTACCAACAAAGAGATCGCAACGGCGCTTGGGATCAGTGAAAACACGGTGAAAAACCGCCTTAAGAGCATCCTCGAGAAGCTCCACCTCGAGAAC
>JBHHYU010000132.1:0-6408 GCA_046757725.1 Binatia bacterium | reverse complement strand
GTCGAACCACTTTGTGCCCGCCTCAAGAGGCGGGGTTTACATTGAATTAATAAAAGCCCTATGTGCACTAGATCAGCTAGAGTAGGTCTCGGAGCACGGCGCGACAAGGGGCTCCATCTGACCCGTGCAGCCGAACAGGGAAGCAGAAAAGCTCGTAGCGTCCCGGTTTGATCTCCGAAAGATCCACACCTTCGAGGAGAGCCACCCCGTGATCCAAAAAGGCACGGTGGACAGGGATCTGTTCGTCGGCATGCGCCACAGAGAGGTAATCTAATCCCACCAATCTGACGCGCCGGGCCACCAGGGCATCTGCCGCATCCATTGAAAAGGCGACGAAACCAGGATCATACGTCGATTTTTTTAGAAGCTCCGAGTTTCGCGTTTTAAAGAGGACCCGAGGCACATCTCCTAAGTCCAATGCAGCAACGTGCTCCGCCGTGATGTACCTATCTGCCTTCACGGCGTGCACCACAGCTGGGCCTGCGAAGAGATCGAGCGGCAAAGAGTCGATGGTGGCGCCGTTGGGAGTAAAATGGAATGGAGCATCAAGATGCGTCCCGGCATGGGCGCTCATGATGAGTCCTGAGGAATTATTGTGATCTCCTCGGCTCATACGACGCCGCTCGACTAACTCAAAGGGCTGAGATGTCACCCACCGAACCGTCTCTGCTGATAAATTGAGAGAAATATCGTAATATTGCATTATTAGCAGACCTTAAAACGTGGAAATTGCTATTCCGCCATCCTGTAATTATCGACAAATTGCCGATTCAGGTCTCCTGGCACAGAAATCGCTCATTTGCCGTTTACGCTCTTGCTCAATTTTCTTTGCCTGCTCGAGCAACTTCGTAACATCTCGGTTACGATCTTCCTCCAGTTTCCTGGCCTTATCAATTGCCTTATCCCTTTCATCACTAAGCTTTTGGACTACCTCACGGAATTCCTTCTGGGTGGCTTCTCGATTTTGCTTCAGCGTCTCAGCCAGATTCAGCCACCGCTCCTCATCTCGCCGGTACAGCTCTTGCTGAGCCTCTCGGTTCTCACGCAAGGTCTTGATCAATTTCTGCCGGAACTTTTTCTCGTCCAGGTTTTGTTTTTGAATCCCCGCTCGGTCCTTACCCAGCATATCCAAGAGATCTTGCCACCGCTTCTCCTGTCGCTGTAGTATTCTCTTGGACCATCTCTGTAAGGCATCTTCAATACCTTGCTTTTGGGCCTTTCTAATCACTTTATTTGTTTGAGCCGACAACGGTTTTTCAATAGCCCGTACCCACTCCTCCACGGATGGTAGGCGAACGTTTTCTGTCAACTTGCGGATTTGCTCCTCCATACGCACTTGAGAGGCTTTGATCTCCCTTGTTGTCTCTTTCTGAGATGCAGTGATTTGGTTCAAGGACTGAATGATTTGATAAGTCTGCCATGCAAAATATCCACCGCCAAGAATTAGGACAGTGGCTGCTAAGGTGCCAAGAATTAACGCTCCTGTGGATTTCATAGCCTTGCAAAAAGCGGTCGGAGAATTGCGTCCAAACAGACCTTGCCGGGCCACCTAGCTGGAGGCTGCCGCTACATGGGTGCGGACTTGCCCAGATACCTCCCGAGGAAGTCAAGGGTCTCAGGCCATGAGGCTTCTTCGGTATGAGCGCGATAGCTGCTAGACCACTTATTCATAAATGCGTGACCCGCCCCGGGGTAAGGATGAAATTCATGAGCCTTTCCATGCTTGGTAAGCTCGGCGTCAAGTTTCCGCATATCTTCAGGGGAAGGATTTTTATCCTCCTCTTCCAAAATGGCCTATTAACGGACAGTGGATCTCCGCGTACGATCAAACGGGAAAGCCCCAGGTAAAGCTCCATAAGGCTCCCATCTATCTTCGTATTCTCCCAAGATAAAATCACCTGATTACCTCCGTGATTTGATCTCTTCCCAAACTCCGTGCGCAACCAGGCCGGCGAAACTCTCTCAAGGCCACCAATCGAAATCTCACTATTCAATGGTCATGCGGATTCCAACTGACTATCCTGGCGGGGCTTCAAGCTCGTGAATGACATCAGAGGGCAATGAGGGCCTCACAAAGGCCTCGTAGATGGATTCGTTTTGCAGCCACATGGTATCTACTCTGGCCTTCACGGCCTCACGCATCTCATCCTGAAGGTGTTGCTCCATGATGTATTTCTTAATAACATCTACAATAAAATTACCATGACCCTCATCATGGTACTCGTGAGCGCGGAAGAACTCCAGGCCTTCAAAAGGTATCCACGAGTAATGCTTTTCTAGGGCTTTCCGTTCCTCACCCATTCTTTTTGGTCCTTCCCCTTCAAATACAAGTCCCGTTCCGATGGCTACAACCCAGTGGCTTTGCTGAACAAGTTGAACATACATCTCCAGAGCCGCCCTGACTCCCGGGAGGGGTTCATACGTCAGCATCTCCTGCCTGGGTATCCCGATTGCCTCACCGAATCGAGTCCAGAGTTCGGCATGACTTGGATACTTCCCTCCGAACATATTCTCTCCCTCTTCCTCTACCATGTTCTCTATAAGACCTCGACGCAACTCCGGGATAGGACACTTCTGGTATCTAATTCCAAAGAACCTGTGGATGTTGCGAAACTCGTGAAATTGGTTCCTTGCCCATGCCTGGAGCTGCTCTTTTGTAAGCCGTCCTGTCAAGAGAAGCCTTCTCAGAGGATGGGTCGGGTGCCTGTTCCGTAAATTTTCACGGAGATCCAAAACGAATTTTTCAGGTTCCAGGACATCCATGTTCGTACCTCCATGTGTATTTCGTGGGCCTGATGGCTATCCCAATCTTCCAAAGCCTATGCGGCGCCAGCGAATAGCTCTTGCCGAGTAACCTTACCCGGATAGACATCCATGCACTCCCCGCCTTCGACCACAACCTTTCCGCTCACCACAACCGCCAGAATCCCCGGTGGGTGGCGGTTCACCTCCTCTTCATCAACCCTGACAGGAAGCCGCTCGCTCACCAGATCTTGAATTTTGTCTGGATCGAATATTGTGATATCCGCAGGCGCCCCTTCCTTTAAAATCCCTCGATTGAGCCTGAGTTTTGAGGCCGGATGACCAGTTACCTTCCAGACCGCCTCCTCTAGGCCAAACAGCCTCTTTTCCCGACACCAATAACCCAAGATCCGCGCCGGGGTGCCATGCCAAAAAAAGCGCACCAGGTGCGCACCAGCATCGGTACCGATAAGGCCTTGAGGCGATTTGATCATGTCCGCGAGGAGATCCATATGGCCATTGGCCCATCCTAGATAATAGAAGCCGGAGCGGAGATCATCTTTGAGGCAAGAATCGAAGAAGGTATCCACCGGTGACTTTTCGGTCATTCGAGAGATCGTTTCCACGCTCTTACATTCCATGAATTTGAGGTCTTCCCTCTGCATATTGTCAAAAATGACTTGTTCCCAACCCAACCACTCCGAAAAGACAGGATGGCCTGCACCCTCAATCCTTTCCTTTTCCAGTTTTGCCCTCACGTTGCTGTCTGCAAGAGTCCGCTTTAATCCGTCCTTCTGTTTCTTTATCTCTTCCCAGGTGGGAAGACCTTCAAAAATGAAGCAATCCTCAATTCCAAAGCGACGGATATGCTGATAAGGAATAACAACCCCGCTGATATCCTTGCCTCTTTTTTTAGCCTCCTCCATGTACGCAATGGCCCGTGGTCCATGATCTTTTTCTCCCGGCCTCAACCTGAACTCATTCCCGATAATGTTCGAGTGGATCTTTTCCATGAGGGCCGGGAAGCCGCTTTCTGGTTTCAGGAGGTTACTAAAGCCATTGAACTGGAAGCAGCCCCCGTATTCACCTGCCAGGTTGGCTAGCTCTACTATCTCGTCCTGATTGGCAAAGGTACTGGGTGTGCCGGCATGGATTGCCGGACCGCCCCGCGGACTCGAAGAGAAACCGATCGCTCCGGCATCAAGACCCTCGCGCACCATTTTCTTCATAGCATAGAGTTCTTCGGAGCGTGCCTCCCTCTGGTAGGCCGCCTCTCCCATGACGGAAAGTCGAACCGGAGAATGAGGAACCAACGCCGCCACATTGATTCCGACCCTTCCCTTCAAATAACCGAGATACTCAGAAAAGGTCTTCCACCTCCACTCCCTTTCGTCCACATAGTCGTCCAAAACACGACGCAGATATTTAATAAGCACCTGGAGCGGCTCACTTTTGGGTGGAACCGGAGCCACAGATGCACCACAGTCGCCGATCACAATGGTCGTCACACCAAAATTCACCACGGGGTTCCCATGGGGATACAGCACCAGAAAAAGATCCATATGGGTGTGGGCATCAATAAAGCCAGGAGCAACGACTTGTCCTGCTGCGTGAATTTCTTTCCTGCCGGAAGCAAGATTTTTTCCGATGGCAACGATCTTCTCCCCCTCAACTGCTACATCCGCCTTGAACCCAGGGTTTCCTGTCCCGTCGATGACCACTCCGTCTTTGATAACTAGGTCAAATGCCATGGCCTTATCACCTCCCGTCAAAATTGCCAGCCAGCCTCTTGCAATACAGTCCGGCTAAGCGTATATCGGCGAGGTATTTTCGCCAAGAAAGCTATAATGAAAGCGGTTCCTGTGTCAACGGTTATCTGGTTCTGGACTCAGGCGTCAGAACCATCTTCCGATGGGGTTTGAATCCCCGTGTTCGACCTAAGGGGAGAGCTTCCGCTCCTCCCCTTTGGAAACCCCTTCGGCCCTCCGACCCTGCTCAGGATGGTGAGCTTGCCCTTCGAGGGCCTCAGGGCCATGAGCCTGTCGAATCGGTCGAACCACTTTGTGCCCGCCCCAAGAGGCGGGGTTTACATTGAATCAAGCAGAAATAAATACAGACAGGGCTATAACAAAAAAATCAGGTGACACTTGCCATCTGAGGACTGCTGAACAGGGTGGCTCAACCGGGCACTGACTATGTCAGCTAGAACCGTTGCTAGGTTGTCTGGTCCTTAGCCCAAAAATCCATAAGCTGTTTCCGTTCTACTAATAGAGAGACGAGCAGTCCCGCGACAATGGCCCAAAATGCCGAAGTAATCCCTACGAACACAAATGGCGTGACTGCAACTACAAAGGCTATCAAGGCCCCGAAGCGTAATTCCCCACTAAATGATTTTTCAAGAGAGTCCTGTAAAGAGGAAATTATCGCGAGCCCGGCAAGGGCAAAGACGAATGTCTTGGGAAGTATATTGAGAAGCGAGGCAACGGGGGTGGCCGCCAACGCCATAATAATTGTCAGAGACGCTGCAATCACCGTCGCCCAGTATCTCCCGGATTCAGGACCGGCATCCGGAGACGCAAGTATGGCCACACCGGTCCTTGCCACGGTGGCGGGATGGCCGCCAAGCAGCGCGTTCACAATCGAGTTGATGCCTACCACCGTAGAAATGCCATTGACCGGAACTCTATAGCCTTGGGCCAAAAGAAAACCCAACCCCTGAACATTGCCAAGACCCATTGCCAGCACGACCATAGGCAGACTAACCGCGATAACTGCAGAGACAGAAAAACTCACACTTGGAAAGACAAGTGCAGGAAGATTCCATTCTACAGCGCCAGCACTTGCCGTACCGACAAGCGCCACCGCAATACCGCCGCCCACCACAGCTAGACCTACCGGCGGCACGCGCGGATTTCCGAGAAATCTCCCCAGCAAGTAGCACCCGACGGCAGTCCCCGCTACAACAACGTCTTCGACCGTGGCCGCTACTGCGCGCGTTACATATCCAAGAATACTACCGCCAAACATCCCCATGATGATAGGCAGAGGAAGCCACCTCATGATTCGTCCACCAACACCGAGGAGCCCCAATATAAAAAGAAGCAACCCAGCGACAAGATTTGCCCCGACCAGCTCTGGAAAGCTGAAGCGACCAGCTAGCGTGCCCAGGTAAATTAAGCCGGGAATTGTCCACGTAATCGGTATGGGTTGTCGAAAATAAAAAGAAATTGAGATGGTCGAAATAGCCCCACTAAACCAAACAATGAAAATCCAGCTCGACGTCTGTGCAGTAGTGAGCCCTAATTGCTCGGAGACGGCAATATGGAGTGGCACTGCACCAAACGCGTACCACACAAATGCTGTCATGCCGGCCCATAGTGCTGCTGCGTTAAAGTCGCCTAATATTTTGGAGCTGTTCACTTGTGATGAGATAATTTAGTTATCACCCTTGTGATCAACAGCCTAATGGGGCCGGCAAACACTGCGATACGTGCAGCCAATCCGCTCACTTCAGATCAATACGACAGGGGCTATTCTACTGTCAATCAAGTTATATCGACCACGGGGTTTGAACCTTGTTGTCGACCAAAGGGAAGAGCTACCGCCTCTCCCCTTTGGAAACCCCACCTGCCTGCGCAAATGAAACACTTCGCCGCCGTTGATGGG
>JBHHYU010000131.1:0-6442 GCA_046757725.1 Binatia bacterium | reverse complement strand
CCTGGGCGTATCGTTTGTGATATTCTATTCCGACGTAAAGCAAGGGGTCTTCTCCTTTCAGGTTCGATGGTCGCTATAACCACCATCCTACTGGAGCTTGACCCTTTTTTCATGTTACCTGACCCTATCGGGCTATCGTGTACTATCGTGCCTAATTTTGCGGGGGGGAACTCTAAGGAAGCAATAAAAAACGGGCTATAAGATGGCGGAAACCAAAGAAAAATTAGGCCCAACAAACAAAAATCTTTCGCTCTTTCTCATCAGTGTCTTTGGACTCTATCTCGAGCTGCTCTTAATACGCTGGGTCGGAACAGAAATTAACATTTTCGCCTACCTTCAGAATACGGTTCTCGTTGTGTGTTTCCTCGGATTAGGAATGGGCTGCTTCACCTGCAGGCAACCGATAAAAATTCGAAAAACGCTCGGACCACTCCTCATGTTGACTCTTCTTCTCAGCATTCCGTTTTCAAGAGAAATGTTAAGAAGAATTAGCTTGCTCCTCAGCACAACCGGCGATGTTGTCGTATGGGACGAAATGCTCGCTAAAAGCCCGCTCGAGACGACAGTAGCTGTTGTAGCTGGCCTTCTCGCGACATTTGCACTCATGACTCTCATTTGGGAGGCGTTTGTTCCGATTGGACAAACCCTGGGACGACTTATGGATGACCATCCAAAACCAATTCTCGCGTATTCAATTAATGTTGCGGGGAGTTTGCTAGGTATCTGGCTGTTTGTGTCTCTGAGCGTTTTTTTTCAGCCGCCGTATGTTTGGCTTCTCATTGTCGGAGCGCTCAGCGCTTGCTTTTTAAATGTTACTCCTGATGAGAAAAAGGGAAATGCAGTCCTCATCGTACTGATAATTGTCGCGTCTTGGTTCTCGGGCATGGACCGCGCCTATCTTGAACTTCTTTGGTCGCCGTATCAGAAGATATCTCTCATGGCAGCTCCACCGAAAATTAAAGCATTCAAGTACAATGTCATCGTAAACAACTTTCCCTTCCAAGGAATTGCTGATTCGGTCGATAAGGCTGACTGGAATGATCCGAGAATTCTCTATGACCTCCCTTTTTTGTTGCACCCAAATCCAGAAAAAGTCCTCATCGTTGGCACTGGAGCAGGAAACGATGTTGCGGGGGCACTCCGTCAGGATGTGAAACAAATCACTGCTGTTGAAATAGACCCGGCAGTCATCCGACTCGGAAAAAAATATAACCCGGCCAAGCCATATGATTCTCCTCGAGTCACGCTCATCAATGATGACGCGCGCTCGTATTTTGCCACGTCAAAGGATCGTTACGACCTCATCCTCCTCGCACTCCTTGACTCACATACGACCAACTCGATGACCAACGCTCGTTTGGATCACTACGTCTACACAAAAGAAAGCCTTACGAAAGCGAAGGAACTTCTGAAAGAAGATGGGATTATGGTGTTAACCTTCTTTGCAAAGCGTTTTTATATTGCAGATAGAATCGGCCGAGTGCTCCGTGATGTGTTTGGAGAAGAAGCCATTTACTTTCGCATCCCGCAGGGCACGTTGGAAACGGGAGGTGTCGCATTTGTCACTGGCAATCTAAATGCAGTTCGATCTCAGCTAGAATCGAATGGGGACCTCCGGGCCCTCATCGACCAATGGAAAGCTGAAAGACCCATAGAACTTTCCTATACAACAAGAATAACCGTCGATGACTGGCCCTATTTGTACCTTCGTACAGCACACATCCCGCTCCTCTATTACTTCCTCGGTCTGCTGCTCGTGCTTTTGTTTTTGTGTGCAAGAAGGCGGCATGGTATGAGAGGTCAGTTGACAACCTGGCATCGATCTCACTGGCACTTTTTCTTTCTCGGGGCTGCATTTTTGCTTCTTGAGGTTCAAAATATTAGTAAATCGGCAGTGGTTCTTGGAAACACCTGGGACGTCAATGCCGTTATCATCTCTGGAATTCTAATGATGATCCTCCTCGCTAATACGTTTGTCGAGCGCTTTCCAAATACTCCAATCATACCGGTCTACGTTTGCCTCATTGCGTCATGCATTCTGCTCTATTTCGTTGATCTCGCAAAATTTGGCTTTCTTCCCTATTATCAGAAAACGATGCTCGTTGGAGGGCTTACCACCGCCCCAATGTTTTTTAGTGGGATTGTGTTTATTCGGTCGTTTGCTCCTGAGAAGCGAAAAGATCTGGCCCTTGGTGCAAATCTCATTGGTGCGCTCGTCGGAGGGCTTCTGCAGTCAGTTACATTTGTTACCGGCATTAAGGCGCTCCTTCTCATTGTCGCAGCGCTTTATATGTGCGCCGTCATAACTGGTCCTAAGACATTGAAAGAAGCCGATGCGTAATGTTTCCAAGTGATCATGAGAAAACGGGCCACACTTTCTAGGCCCCGTGAAATGAAGGAGGGCTGCTCCGCTTGCCCGTCCCGCACCTGCTTGTGGTTCCCGACAGGGAGCTGACCGGTGGCTGCTTCAAGAATTCTTCGATTCCCGCTCACCGCTTCTTAAAAACAGATACCTGTCATTGAGCCCCGTACATGATCCTGGTCCCTGCTGGGCCCTCTACAGCGTGGATCACGGAGTTACTGAGATTACTAATTACCGGCGCACGGACCAAGGCAAGGTTCCTGGATGCGCCTTACTGTAAAAGGAACATGTTCGACAGCGCACCCTTGGCCTGGTCATCCCCTACCTTCCTGGAGAGATCCATGCGACCCTTACCGTGGAGCCCTTCATGCTATTATGCTTTTCGAGTGGTGACCTCGATAAGGTAACGAGACACCGTTATGATCTGGAAAAGGGTACGGTTGGCCTTGTGCCCTGACCCCTGAAAAAGGTTTCCGGGCTACTCCTCTTTTCTTGATCTTGTTTTCCACAACTCCTAACGCTGAGCTGACCCGTTTAGCCAGGTTGCGCTGACATTCAAGGCTTCCCCGGTTTTCTCACTTATGGGAAGAAATGCTTTCTAGATTACACTTTTTGAGAAACAGAAACGAGAAATCCGTTTTGATAATGGGGGGTTCCTTGGCACAGTTTGTGCTCTCATTTAAGAAAGGAAATGGATGCGGAGTTAACTTTAAAGGACATGAGGGAGGAGTTCTATGCCGAAGGCTATTGATATAAGGAATCTGGACAAAGAAGATCTATCGACCATCGTCACCATTGAAGAGCGGGTCACGGGGATCGCACGCAGAGCCTATTGGGAAAAGAGAATTGAGATGTCCGAGGCGATACGGCCCCATTGGGCATCCCTGGTAGCTGAGGTGGACAACCGGGTCGTCGGTTTTCTCTTCGGGCGGGCGGGCGAGCTTGAGTTCGGTCTTCCGGGAACCGTCGCGTGGATAGAGATCATCGGCGTAGACCCCGCCTACCGACGTCAAGGAATAGGCCAGAAAATAGTGCAGCATTTTGTCGAATCCGCCGAAGATCATGCAATTAAGACAATTTTCACCCTGGTCCAGAATAGCGACAGCGACATGGGGCAGTTTTTCACCCGCCTCGGATTTGCCCAAGGCAAGATGTCACATTTTCAGAAAGAGACTAAGTGAATGGACTTGAGCTTGTCAGAGGAATTAATTGCCGTTCGAGAATTGGCCCGTGAGTTTGCGGAGAAGGAGATTGCTCCCACGGCCGCTAAGGATGACCAAGGGCACGCGTTCCGGAGAGACCTCGTACGGAAGATGGGCGAACTAGGTTTTTATGGGTGTCATATTCCCGAGAAATATGGCGGGACTAATCTGGGTTTTCTGGCTCTTGCGCTGATTTCGGAAGAGATCGCCCGGGTGCACAGCGCGATTAGAGTCTACATCAATATGCAAGCAGGCCCCGCCGTGACCCTTCTGGAATACGGCAACGAGGAGCAAAAACAGAAACACATCGCCGGTCTAATCTCGGGGGAAACTTTGAGCTGTTTCGCAATTACCGAACCCGACGCCGGATCTGACGTGGCGGCGATGAGGGCTACCGCTGTTAAGAAAAATGGTGGTTACACCCTCAACGGAACCAAGACCTGGATCTCCAACGCCCAGGTCGCGGATACGGCTATAGTTTTTGCTTATACGGACAGATCACAGAAGCATCGGGGCATGTCAACTTTTTATGTTGACTTAAACCAGCCTGGAGTGAGTCGCAGGTCTCTGGAAAAGCTCGGTGCCCACGCCTCTCCCACCGGAGAGCTGACCTTTGAAGATTTCTACATCCCTGCGGAGGGTCTCGTGGGGGAAGCGGGAGCCGGGTTTAAAATGTGTATGAAGCATCTCAACAACACCCGCCTGAGCTGCGCCTCAGGTGCCTTAGGGGTGGCTCGAGCCTCTCGTGAGGCGGCCGTTAGCTACGCTAACGAGAGAGTACAGTTCGGTCAGAAAATCGGCCAGTTTCAGATGAATCAGGATCTCATCGCCCAGATGGTGGTGAACGAAGAAGCAGCCCGACTATTGGTCTATCGAGCTGCCAGCTTGGCCGACCAGCATAAGCCGTACAACCTCGAGACCTCTATAGCCAAATATGCTGCAGCCGAGGCGGCTGCCTTCGCTGCTGACGCCGCCGTTCGAATACTCGGGGCGTACGGTTACTCAACAGAGTTTCCTGTGGAGCGCTATTTGCGTGATGCCAAGTCTTACCAGATCGTTGAGGGCTCATCCAACATCCAAAAACTCATCATTGCCCAAGATGCCCTCGGGTACAAGAAGGCAAATCGATGATACTAAGCAAAGAAATTTGAAATCTTTCTTTGAAGTTTGGATTAGGGAATCGAAAAAAAGATGACTCGCGCAAAGACGCAAAGCACGCCAAGTTCCGAGAAATAGTAAAATATCTTTCTTTGCGCTCTTGGCGTCTTGGCGCGATCAAGTTTGTTGAAGTGGTCCTGTTGAACATTTAAAAGGTAAGAATCTAAGGAGGTTTAGAACCAACATTCATGCGACCCTACTTTGAAAAGATGACGGAATTCGGGAAGCCTTTGTCCGACAGCCTCAAGCAGAGGATGCGGGAGAACGTCCAGCAAATCAAAAACGCGGAGGAAGAAATCGCTGAGGCGGTGGAAAAAGTCAAGAAGGCCGGCCTGCCGGCCGAGGTGCTGAAGAAGCGAGGTGAATGGACTGTTTATCAGAGGCTGGAGTACCTCCTCGATGCGGGTACTTGGCGCCCGCTGCATACCCTTTACGACCCGGAAAACGAAGAGTCGGGAACCACCGGTGTCGTAGACGGGCTGGGTAGGATCAGCGGCCGATGGGCCGTTGTCATCGGCTTCGACAACAAGGTGATGGCGGGCGCCTGGATTGCCGGCCAAGCGGATAATATATTGCGAGTTACCGATATGGCCAAGCGACTCAACGTTCCGGTCGTTTGGTTGGTCAACTGCAGCGGCGTCAAGCTAACGGAGCAGGAGAAAGTCTATCCGAACCGGCGCGGCAGCGGGACGACCTTTTTTCGCCACGCCGAGCTGGAAAAACTGGGTATTCCGGTACTGGCCGGCATCTGGGGTACGAACCCGGCCGGCGGAGGTTATCAAGGCATCAGCCCGACCTACCTGCTGGCTCACAAGAATTGCAACATCGCCGTCGGCGGCGCCGGCATCGTCAGCGGTCTCAGCCCCAAGGGTTTTTTTGACGAGGAAGGGGCTGAAGCGATTATCAGCGCTACTAAGGATTTTAAGGGAGCACCGCCCGGCCGCGCGGAGATCCACTACGATTCCACGGGGTTCTTCAAGGCGGTGTTCGAGACGGAAGAAGGGGTTCTGGACGGGTTGAAGGAGTTGATGAAAGCGATGCCCGCCTACGACCCGAAGTTCTTCCGGGTGGCGGAGCCAAGGGAGCCGAGATTCGATCCCGGTGAAATCGATTGCCTCGTCCCATTCAACCAAAAGATGGTCTACAGTTTCGACGAGGTCCTGGCCCGACTCACCGATGGCAGCGAGCACATGGAATTCAGGCCCGACTATGGACCCGAGGTCTATACCGGACTGGTGAAGATCAACGGCCTGCTGGTGGCTGCGATCAGCAACCGGCAGGGTTTCTTGCCGAAAGGGTACCCGGAATACGCGCCCTATCAGGGAATCGGCGGCAAGCTCTACCGGCAGGGACTCATCAAGATGAATGAGTTCGTGACGCTGTGCGGAAGAGACCGAGTCCCCATCATTTGGTTTCAAGATACCTCGGGGATCGACGTGGGCGACTATGCCGAAAAGGCCGAGCTGTTAGGGCTCGGACAATCGTTGATCTACTCGATCGAGCAGACCAACGTACCGATGATGCTGGTGGTGCTGCGCAAAGGGACTGCGGCGGCGCACTACATTATGGGCGGCCCCACGGCCAACAACCACAACGCCTTTACTCTAGGAACGCCGACCACCGAGATCTACGTGATGCACGGAGAAACCGCCGCGGCGGCGTCGTTCGCCCGCAGGCTGGTGAAAGAAAAAGAGGCCGGTCGGCCGCTAGGGCCGGTCAT
>JBHHYU010000130.1:0-6582 GCA_046757725.1 Binatia bacterium | reverse complement strand
CGGGCGACTCGATATTCCACGGGGCGAGCCGCAAAGACGCAGAGCACGCCAAGTTTGGAGAAATAGGGTCATGTTTTTCTTTGCGCCCTTGGTGCCCGGCCTTCGCAGCGGAAGCGCCTGCTTCGGCGGAGTAGGCTCTTGGCGCGATAGCAATGTGTTGATATGAGTCCGTTCCTTTTGATACCCCGCAGCTTGCTGCGGGGTAGTTCATTCCGACGCGACCCGG
This sequence comes from Binatia bacterium, assembly GCA_046757725.1. Taxonomy (GTDB): domain Bacteria; phylum Desulfobacterota; class Binatia; order UBA9968; family UBA9968; genus JBHHYU01. The sequence goes on along the minus strand of JBHHYU010000130.1, from coordinate 6,356 downwards.
ACCTGGAAGAAACTCAACTTTGGGAAGATGGTGACTGAGGATCCCACAAGTGCATACCTTGGACTACACAGTCCTATGGCGAGGAAACACCAGGGGATGTGCTGCCGGGAGGACAGTTACCACGCCCCCGCCACCGCTCAGCGTAGCGCTGGGTGTCAAGGCGAAGCGTGTGCAACAGCAGCAACCAAACAATAAAGAAGAAGGTCCTCAAGGGGCCTGGGAAAGGAAGCGACGGCCGGAGGTGAGCATAGGGACTTTGACAAGTACAGTCTGCCCCACCCCCTTCAGACGTTGGCTGAACTCGAGGTCCTCTAAAATCTGAAGCTCCTTGTATCCCCCCATGTGACGGAAAACAGAGGTGCGGACAAATATTCCTTGATCGCCGTAGTAATTGCGGGTAAGGCGGTACCGGATCCGGTTGATCCAAGTGATCATGCGAAGGCTCCATGCAGGATCGGCGAAGAGGTGTTCGAAGGCACCACCCACGACACAAGCGTCGGAAAGGGCGCCATCGATCAATTCCAAGGCGTTCACTGGTGGAAACGAATCGGCATGAAGGAAAAAGAGGATCTCACCATGAGCCACGGCAGCGCCCGAGTTCATATGCGCAGCCCGGGTCGATTGGCCCGGCCAGAGGACCCGTGCGCGTCCCGCCGCTGCCTGCTCGACGCTGCTGTTATCCCCAAAGGCGGCGACAATGATTTCCGCGTCTTTAATTCCAGTAAGACCTTGGAGACAGTCCAGGGTCTTGGAAAGACTCCTTGCGTCATTCCAGGAAGGAATGACAATGGAAAACCGTGGGTCCATCGGTTTTTCACTGCTCCATTCAGTCATGATCGGATCACCCGAAGAAGTCACTCGACTAAGTCTAAAATAGCTACGCCATCCTCCCGCTACCGAAGCATACAGGGTTCGGCCAAGTCACTTGATTGTTAGCGCGTCGTTTTTATGACCCTCCGTATTATTAACTAAGAACGCTGGAAATGAGTTCCAACAGGGAGATTGATCTGGACAAGCCATCCAAATACCTAAGAGAAGACAGCCTCGAGCACAGTACCCTCGTCGAAGTGAAGACCAGGGCCGGCTGCTATAACTGGAACACTAAAGATTTAATGGTCACGGGTACGGTGCCGGAAGGCTCCAGGACCTCACCCAGGTCGATGAAGTCGAAGTCTCGGAGGGTAACTCCATCTATGGAGAGGACGTCGTTCTTAATTTTGAACTCCTCTTTGAGAATGGTTCCGACTAACCCTGCGAGGTCGTGGTCGAAGACCAGGTAGATGGGTCGGCCACTCCGCGAGGTGCTCTGTAGACCTTCCATTAAGCCATGGCAGAAGGCGGCGATACGGGTGGCGGCGGGAGTCCCGCCCCAACGGAACACCAGGGCCACATCCGCTTCCCCCTCCTCCAGGTCGAAGGACTGGAAATGGCCTCGGATAGCCTGTGCAACCGTTGAGACATCGATATCATCGCTTAAGTCCAGGGCAGGCCGCAGTACCTGCAAGTTTTTTCGCGGGAGCAGCTCATCATTCGAGCGGTAGATGGTGTTGCCGCTTACCTGAATGGTATGTTGGGCCGCCCCCATAACCGTGGCGCGGATACACTCGCGGCCGGGCACGAGTGGCCACGCGAGCGCGCCCTTCCGTATGTGGCGTGCGAGCGCCGTCCCCACCGGTGCGCCCAGGTCCCCAAAAGACTCGGACTGCTTTCCGTAAACGTACTCACCCACACCACCTGAAAAGACGACCGCCTCGTAGCTCCTGGGGCCGCTGAGAGGAGGAGTGAGCCAGAGTTGCTCAAGGTCAGGCGCGGAGGTTTCGTTTTGGGCGAGAGCCAGCACAGCCCGGGCCATATGATCCGCCAGCCGTTCTATCTCCTCTGGCGTTACCTGGTCGCCAACCTTCCATTCAAACCCTACTTGACGGGTCAGTGTCTGGCCACCGGGTTCCAGCACGGCGATCCTGCCGGCGCCGTCGATGGCTAAAAGCCGGCTACCTACGTGGAGTGCTGCCGTGCTCAGGACCCGCCCGTGTTCGGCCACGGCCAGTTTGGTGGTGCCGCCGCCCATGTCCACATTGAGAACTCTGCACTGCTGTTCGGCGGATATGGCAACCGCGCCGGACCCGTGGGCGGCCAGTAACGCCTCGAAATTATGACCCGCGGTGGCACAGACAAAGTTCCCCTGCTGTGCGGCGAACAGGTCCGCGATGACCCGAGCATTGTTCCGACGAATGGCCTCACCCGTCAGGATGATCGCCCCCGTGTCCACCTCCTTTGGACTGAGCCCAGCCTCCCGGTACGCAGCGTCGACGATGCACCCGAGCGCCTGGTGGTCTATCCGCTCCCGACCCGCGGCATAGGGTGTGAAGTGGATGGGTGAGAGATAGAGAATTTTCCGCTCCGCCACCACGAAGCGGCTGGAGAGGTTGAACCCCAGCCTTCGCAGCATGAGACGGGAGAAGATGATCTGGGAAGTCGCCGTGCCGACATCGATGCCGACGCTGGTGAGGGTGATCGTGTCTAACTTCCAGAGGGGATGTTCCTGCTCTTGGTTAGCCTGCTCGCCGTCGTGACCGTGGTCATCTATAACATCGTGCATAGCGTCGCGTCTTTCCGCTCGGAAGAACGGGTATTCACAGGTGCCGTTCAGCGGCCGCCAGAAACCATTACTTTAACAGCTTGTGCAGGAAATAACGACAATCTGGTTGGGAATGGTTGCGTCACCACACAAGCCAATGCACGTTCGCTATGCGATGGCCGGCTCCGCTTGAAAAAGGTCCTCTGCCGAAAATCACAGCTCAGGCTATTCGTATAGCCCATGCTCGTCCGGGAAATAGGCTTTCGCGCTTTCCGCTCCCGGCTCACCGGTGCACCATGGGACCATGTTTTTCATTTTGCAGGTGATCCCCCGTTTGCGCAGCTCTTCCTCGAAGATGCGATGGATCTCCGGATCCTCGTCTTCGTACTCAAGCTGGTAACCGCCCTTCTTACCGCTTACCTCACCGGTGCGGAGCACGGTGGAAACATGTGCTTGCCAGCGGGTCGCAGCGTACTTGCGGGAAAGGCCTTGGTTCAACACCAGGTAAGTAGCCGGGGTGGCACCCACGTTAAAGTGCTGGTGTAACCAGAGTCCTTCCCCAGCACCCGAAAGGTAGAGACTGCCCTCTTTCCAGTCACAGCGGATCCGGGGCTCATTGCCCCGCTGCGTCAGCACATAGCCTTCCCCCTCGGTGATGTAAAGGTGCGCCCCAGGACCGTGCCGGTGACTTTTTTTATAGTGGCCGGACTCAAAGCGGGAAACATGGGACTCCATCATCCCGGCGCCCATGACCATGAAGGCGTTGGAACCGCCGCCTCCTCGGCTCTTCCATTCGTAGAGGGGCAGTTTTTTTATGTCCGCGATAAAGTTTGTCTCCCAGACCCGGCCGCGGTAGAGCTTCGCCTCTGCGCTGAAATAGTCGGGCTCGCCTCGGTAACGGTCGCTGAAATGGTAGGGGTTGTTAAAGACGAAGTCCTCGCTGGCCCATTGCCGCAACAGCTGGGGAAGGTCGGTCACAGAAAACCACCGCGCCGGACGTGATAAGCTGGCGTTAAAGAACTGGTGCCAAGCGTTCGTGGGCAGCACGAAGTAACTACCGGGTCCCCACTCAAAAGTCTGCTTCGCTCCCTCGTCTCGCCAGACCGAGGTGGAGCCGTGTCCCGAGACGACGTAGAGGGCCTCAGTGTACATGTGTCTCAGAGGCGCGGTGAAACTACCCGGCGAGAGTTCAACGATGTGCTCATCGTTCTCGTCGTCTCCGTCCAGGTAGCATAGCGCCCCGTTGACACCATCACCTTTACGGGGCCAGGGGCCAACCTCTACCGCTTTTATATCTTTAAGGTATACCCCTCCGACGAGGGGGACGCCCTCCCGTTCGCGCCAATCTTCATACATGTCGACTCGTACAAGAGCGGGCTGCTTTTCCGGATCCAGTTTGGTGCTTGCCGTGGTCATGGTGACTCCTCTCGTGTGGCCAAGTTAAAGTGAATGACGGGTAAACGATAAGAAATCTTTCCTAAAGCGGAGCCGGCACGAACGCAAGAGTTCGCAAGGCAGGTGTTGCTTTGCCATCAAGCACCCCAACGGATTGCCAAGTCAGGAGACTCACCGGCCACGCTGTTTTTGATAATCAATAATGACAAAGAGTATTCAGGAATGGGCCGGCAAGTCAACATGGGCCAGGTTTCGTGGTCGAGTCGTTTAGTTCTTATTTTCTCCCTATGACTTTGAACCCGCTGCGGTCGATAAACGGCTACGTTGCGGGTGGCTCGTGTTCGTGCTTCGTGTTCGACACCGAGCTCGAGCACCGAGCACGATCATGGTTTGACGTCTCCCTCTCTTCGGAGCATGCCCCCTGGTATTATGCGTCCGGTTAACGGAGAGCCGGCCTCAAGTTGACATACTTACACGTTATCGAATATTGTCTACCCCGTCCCACTCATGCCTGGTAATATCCTAGAGAACCATCTGTGGATTTCTACTGTGGCGTATGGCGCCGATAGGGTGACTGTAGAACGGGACAACATGACGGTAAAAGGAGGAGTTCTCGTATGGCTCATGATCTAGTGATCCGCAACGGTCTAGTCATTGACGGAACCGGTAGTCCGGGTTTCGAAGCTGATGTCGCGGTGAACGGGGAGGCGATTACGGCTATCGGAAAGAACCTCGGTGCCGGAAAGAAAGAGATCGATGCTCAAGGACAAGTCGTCGCCCCGGGCTTTATCGATTCCCATACCCACATGGACGCCTTCGCTGTGCAATATCCCCACGGCAACCCCGTTGTGAATTATGGCGTAACGACGATCGTTATTGGAGATTGTGGAGCTTCCTGTGCCCCGGTACCGCCACGACCGGAGCCTAGGCAGGTTCTGGTTCAGTATCTGCGGCGTGTCTTGGATAAATATGTCGATGACAAGGACTGGAAATGGAACACCTTTGGGGATTACTTAAATTATCTCGAAGGTAAAATAGCCATCAACATTGCTCCTCTGATGCCCCACTCGCCGGTACGACTCACCGTTATGGGCGAAGCCGCGTATGCCAGAGAGGCGCATCCCGAAGAACTCGAGGCGATGAAAAAGATGGTGCGTGAAGGAATGGAGTTAGGGGCTATCGGTTTCTCGACTAGCCCGCGCGGGGGACCGGCCATTCACGCCGGCACGCCAAGTACGTTTGCGACACACGATGAAATTGTGGAGCTGGCCAACGTCGTCGCTGAATTTAAAGGTTGTTTCCAGTTTAATGGTTTCCAAATGATGCTGCAGCCGGAAAGCGGCATCCCCGAAATGCTCGGGAAAATAGGCGCGACGGAGATCGGCAACGAATTTCGTGTACGTCCCGGCCAAAAAGATCAGGGCATGAAAGCGATCAAGTACATGGAGGAGGCGCAAAAGCGCGGTCAAAACCTCTATGGCGTGGTCATTCCCTACACACATATTCGCCGTTTCACAGTCGATGCTTGCTTCTTCTTAAACGGCCTACCGACATGGGAAGCCATCAAGGGTTCAAAGGATCTACGCGGCCAGCTTAGAAACAAAGGCATTCGGAAAAAACTCGAACAGGAGCGAATTGCCGGCGCCGGCGAACCAGAGTTTGTGGAATGGCATGGCTGGGATCGGGTGGTTTTCGAACATATTGAAAAGCCTGATTTGAAAAAACTTGAACTGAAGAACGCTGCGGATATCGGCCGACTCACCGAAAAGCCACCGGTCGACGCTTTCTTCGATACCTGGCTTGAGGACGATCTTCGTTCCCAAGGCGTTTACTATGGTCTCGCTAACGCGCATCCCGAGCTTCTTGCGGCGATGATCAAGTCCGACACGAGCCTCATTGGCACCGATGTGGGTGCGCATTTGGATCGTTTCTTTTGGCACGGGGCACCGGCGAAGGTGCTAGGGTATTGGCGCCGCGAGAAACATCTGATGAGCCTTGAGCAAGCGGTTCATAAGTTGACGGGCTTCCCCGCGAAGAAACTGCGGCTCAATCGCGGTTTGCTCAAAGAAGGAATGCCCGCGGACGTGACCGTCTTTGACGCTGACAAGATCGACGATCTCGTTAGCAGGAAATTGCCGGATGTCATTGACGCGCAGGAAGTGAAGAGACATCCGCCGGGAATCAAGGCCGTAGTCGTCAACGGTTCCACGGTTGTGGAAGAGGGCTGCTGCAATGATGTATTCCCGGGAAAAGTCCGCCGGCACCAAATCTGTCAGCCAAACTAGGCCGGATCGCAGGATGGAGGCAGCCTGAAACCGAGCAGTTTACATGATAAAAGGGTTTGAAGGTGGGGAACGTTCATGGTATATAAGTAAAATTCGAG
>JBHHYU010000129.1:0-6770 GCA_046757725.1 Binatia bacterium | reverse complement strand
CCCTTCGGGGACCGCTTATGCCTAAATACATAAGCGTGCAATGTCTGTGCCCTAAACCGATGTTAGCAGGCTGGAGCCTGGGAATTAGCCGACCGGCGAGCCGTAACGGTCTTTATACTCATTGTTCGGGATTGTTCTTTGGACAAGGACGGGAAGGTCATCTGGAGTGCACCGTGAGATCTCCTAGCCCACCTCCGGCACAATCGACGGCACACCACGCACTCAGAGGCCCTCTCAGGCGGAGCATGGTCCGGGAGGCCTCTCTGTCCGAATCGCTCCGCATAGCTTCGCCATGCCTTGACGCCATGCTGGAGGTGAATCCTCTGCGCATGGTATTATCGCGTTTTTCCACTACCGTCTCTCGACTGGGGTGTGGGTTACAACCAGTAATCTTCACTTGCCTTTCTCGAGATCCACAATCGACACATCTACCCCCCCCGGCAACCCACCACGGGAGTCACGTTCCACCGCATGATATGGGTTTGCAGGGGCAGAGCAGGGGTCTCATAAACCCAAGAAGGGGGTTGCAGGGAAGTTCGCGCCAAACCTGCAATCTCTTTCTCTTTAGGGAGATACGGTCCTTCTCCCTAGTCTCTTGTTTGTCCTCATTTCTGCCCCTTCTGGACACCAGATGGACACCATATGGTCACCGGGAGTGAGGCCCGGGAATCTCCACACTCAGACAGCCTATCCTCCCCTGTATAACTCAGATGTATCCGGACGATATGCTTAAAGCATCATAAGCGGCTGCCCCAGCAGTCTGGAGGTTTGTCGCCCAACCTAACTCGGCGCTTGCATTAGGATAAAACTCACTATATACTCCTTCCGGCTATGCCCTCAGAGGGGCATTTTCGAAGCCTTATGCATATCGCCCGTACCTGTCCCACCTGGCCCAGGTCTTCATACTCTGGAAGGCTGATCCCGACCTTCCCACCACCTTTGTCTTCAATGCTAGCTAACACACAAGGTAGCGTGATCGTAAATAAAGAAAAGAGATATTCGCAAGTGTGGGGGAGAACATAGGGTGAGATGGCCTGAGCCTATTTCAAGTGCATTAGCGTTACCTTCAGGTGCCCGCTTCTACCGGTGCGCTCTTCAGGTAAACACGTTTGCGTACCTGAAGCGGCACTCCAAGAAGATCAACTTCAGCAGCGAAGACAGTTACAACCAGGCCATGATTCAAGCCTGCAAGGACCACGGAATCGAGGTGATCGCAGTCACGGACCACTACAGTGTGAGTACTGCGGAAAGTTTGTGGAAGGTCGCCCGCGCTGCTGGTCTGCACGTTTTTCCGGGCTTCGAAGCTGTCACCAAGGAGGGGGTACACTTTCTGTGCCTCTTCGATCCGCATAAGGAGGTCATTGCCCTGGAGCGGGTGCTGGGCGACTGTGGAATCCATCAAGAAGATAAGGGTTCTCCACCTGGAAAATATGATGTTATCGAGTTTCTCGCTGAGTGTCGCAAGTGGGAGGCTGTCTGCGTCGCGGCTCATGTGACATCCGATGGGGGCCTTTTGAGAACGCTTTCAGGTCAGTCGCGAATCAACGCTTGGCAGTCACCAGATCTCCTTGCGTGTTCCCTTCCGGGTCCTGTAGAAGATGCCCCCGCAAACCTCCGGCCTATCCTTGAAAATAAGGACCCAAACCATCGACGTGATCGTCGCATTGCCATTATCAATGCGCAGGACGTCAGCTCACCTCAGGACCTTGAGAAACAAGGGGCCTCCTGCTGGATTAAGATGTCCGATCTTTCCGTGGAGGGTTTGCGGCAAGCCTTCCTCGATCCCGGATCTCGGATCCGACTCGCTAGTGATCCACCCCTCGAGGAACACGCAGAGTTCGTTGCGGTCGGATGGCAGGGAGGCTTTCTGGACGGAGCTGCGGTGAATTTCAACGAGAACCTGAATGTCCTAATAGGAGGCCGTGGAGCGGGAAAATCCACGGTTGTCGAGAGTCTGCGCTATGTTTTGGGTCTCGAGGCTCTTGCAGATGACGCGCGCAAGAGCCACGAGGGCATAATCCGGCATGTCCTGAAAAGTGGTACTAAAATCTCTCTTCTGGTCCGTTCCCATCGTCCGGCAAAACGAGAGTACTTGATCGAGCGGACGATTCCTAATCCCGCAGTGGTTCGAGACCAGATGGGGAAGGTGCTCTCGTTGACGCCGGCGGACGTGATGCCTCGGACTGAGGTTTACGGACAGCATGAGCTATCGGAACTCACGAAGAGTCCAGAGAAACTCACAAGGCTGCTAGAACGATTTGTCGAGCGGGACGAGAACGTGCTGAGACGTAAAAGCGAAATCATACGAGAGTTGGGACGCTCTCGTTCGCGCCTCCTTGAGGCTCGGAACGAAATTAAACAGATCGAGGAACGACTTGGTTTGCTTCCGGCCTTAGAAGAAACCTTGAAGACCTTTCAGGAAGCAGGTTTGGAGGAACGCCTCAAAGAGCAAAGCCTGCTCGTGCGAGAAGAACGGGTTCTAAAGACTGTACCTGATAGGATTATGCCGTATCGCGAGTTACTAGATCAGCTTCGCCGAGCGCTTCCTATCGATCGGGCGTTCCTTTCTGCTAAAGCCCTTGAGGGACTTCCGGGAAGAGAGATTTTACGCGAGGCGGATATCGTTCTGGAAACCTTAGGGCGTGAACTCAAAGAAATTGCCGATCAGCTGACCCGGGTTCTTGACAAGGCTGATCAGGAACTGGCTCGTGTTCGAGGACATTGGGAGGAGCGCAAGAGGTCCGTACAGACTGCTTACGAGAATATTCTCCGCGAACTCCAAAAATCCAAGGTGGACGGAGAAGAATTCATTCGGCTGCGACGCCAAATCGAGGAACTTCGTCCGCTAAAAGAACGCCAGGTGATCCTCGAACGTACAGGTCGTGAGCACCAGGACCACCGCCGTAACCTTCTCGTGGAGTGGGAGGATCTGAAGAGTGAGGAATTTCGCCAGTTAGGCCGCGCAGCGAATAAGGTAAGTCGGCAGCTTGCAGGACGTGTGCGCGTTAGTGTAGTCCCGGCGGGTAACCGTGAGCCGCTATTCAAGCTACTCCGCGACCAGGTGGGCGGTCGGCTTAGTGAAGCATTTGAGGCCCTAGAGAAGCATCCCGATCTGTCGCTCAAGGAGTTTGCAGATGCCTGCCTTACTGGACGTGATGCTGTTAGACAGAAATTCGGTGTTCCGCCGACGCAGGCTGATCGTCTAGCACAGGCGCCTCCGGAAGTGATAATGCAAATTGAAGAAATCGACCTTTCGCCGACGCCGAAGGTCGAACTGAACACGGCGCAGGAGAGGCAGCCGCCGATTTGGCAGATGCTCGAATCACTCTCAACGGGTCAAAAGGCGACGGCAGTGCTCCTTCTTCTCCTACTCGAGTCCGACGCTCCCCTCGTGGTGGACCAGCCGGAGGACGATCTCGACAACCGGTTCATTACAGACGGCGTGGTGCCCAAGATGCGCGAGGAGAAGCAACGGAGGCAGTTCGTCTTCGCCACTCATAACGCGAACATTCCGGTCCTTGGGGACGCGGAGTTGATTATCGGTCTGTCGCCAGTCGGTGAGGCGAAGGCTGAGATCTATCGAGAACACTTAGGTTCTATCGATGCCAGACCGGTTCGCGAACTGGTAGAGGAAGTTCTTGAAGGCGGTAAGGAGGCTTTTGAAATCCGACGGCTTAAATACGGATTCTGAGGGATCTGATGCTGAGGGCCGAACTCGCCGAACTGCTCCAGAATGGCGAGAACTCCGGTGTAGAGTTCAAGCGAGATGATGTCCATCCCGATAGCCTGGCAACGAAGGTGGCTGCCTTGGCCAACCTCGAAGGCGGGAGGATTCTTCTGGGCGTCGAGGACGACGGGACAGTCTCCGGCCTGACCCGTGAGAGAAACCAGACGGAGGAATGGGTCATGACCGTCTGCAGAGACCATGTGAGGCCCCCAATCATTCCCTACTGGGAGACATTGGTGTGGGAGGAGTCAAGGGAGGTCGGCGTTCTCTCCCTCCCTTCCGACAGCCCGGACAAGCCTTACAAGGCGAGGCGCGGATCGTCCTGGTTGATTTTCGTGCGCGTCGGAACCATTACAAGGGAGGCTTCACGGGAGGAGGAGGTTAGACTTTATCAGGCTTCAGGGCTTTTGCGCTACGATCTTAAGCCAGTTCCGGGCAGCGTTTTCCAAGATCTCGACCGACGTCGCCTGGAAAACTACTTCAGGGACATCCGGCAGCAGGACTGTCCGCCGGCGGAGGACCAGGCGGCCTGGGAGAGGCTTCTCATCAACACTGAGCTGATGGTCGAAGACCGTGGTAGAGCCATCGCCACAGTAGGTGGACTCCTTTTGTTTGGGCGAAGACCGAAACATTTCCTACCACAAGCAGGTATTACGTTAACGGCTTATCCCGGAACTGAGAAGGACTATGCAGCTCGGGAACGAGCAACCGTGCAAGGCCCAATTGTCCGGCTAGACTCGACATCCGGGGAGTTGCTCGAAAGCGGCTTCGTTGAGCAGGCCATGGACTTCGTCCGCCGGAACTCAACGGTTGAAGCATCGCTAGATGACCTTGGACGACGACAGGAACGGTGGAGGGATTACCCGCTCGAGGCAGTACGCGAGGCAGTTGTAAACGCGATAGCTCATCGCGACTACACCATCACAGTAACAGATATCGAGGTCTCACTCTATAGCGACCGCCTTGAGGTGATCTCCCCAGGACGGCTACCGAACACGGTCACGGTTGAAAGGATGAAGCAGGGCTACCGAGCGGCACGCAATGAACTGTTAAAAGAGGTTCTCCGCGACTACCAATACATCGAGGCTACTGGGCTGGGAGTTCCTCGCAAGATTATTCGGGGTATGCGTGACCATAACGACACCGAGCCCGACCTGATTGAGGAGGACGAGCGATTCATCGTGCGGTTGTGGAAGGAGAAGAAAACCTGATGAGCCAAAAGTAAGTTTATCGAAATTTTCAGATTTTATTTGCCTACCGCGAACGACACTCCGCCTTTCAGGTTGCTCCATCCACCGTCATGATCCTTCCCCAGATTAGGCCGAAACTTGGAAAGAAAGAACCCGTCCCTGATTTCGTCTCTAGCAGCCCAAATTTAGGGTTGACATATACTACCATAAATGGTAGTATATACACGATGGCTCTTGGAAAGAAATTAAAGCAGCTCCGGGAGCGAGCGGGCCTCACGCAGGAAGATCTGTCTCGGCGGGCGGGTCTCCCATATACGTATGTAGCACGCATTGAGCGGGGCGAAATTGAGTCTCCGCGGATTGAGACGCGGCGCAAGTTGGCAAAGGTCCTCAGGGTGTCTATCACCCAGCTCCTGGACTAGGAAGGAGAAGGTAGAATGCGCGTCGGAATCTATGGTCGGGTTTCCACAGCGGACAAGGGTCAGGACCCTGAGCTGCAGCTTGGTCCCCTCCGGGAGTACGCCCTGGCGAGGGAATGGACCATCTACCGGGAGTACGTGGACCACGGCATCTCTGGGGCGAAGGAGCGGCGGCCGGCTCTAGATCAACTCATGGACGACGCGAAGCGGCGTCTATTCGATGTCGTGGTTGTCTGGCGCTTCGATCGCTTCGCTCGCAGCACTCGCCACATGATCAATGCCCTCCACGAATTCCGCCACCTAGGGATTGCGTTCGTTTCCTACCAGGAAAACCTGGACACTTCTTCGCCTCTGGGGGAGGCAATGTTCACAATTATCGGGGCGATGGCACAGCTCGAACGGGACATCACCCGAGAACGTGTAAAGGCAGGCGTAGCCCGGGCTCGTGCCAGAGGAAAGAAGCTTGGAAGGCCCCAGAAGGTCTTTCACCGAGACCAGGTTGAGCAACTTCGTGCTGGAGGCTTGAGTTTTCGGCAGATCGGCAAGCGCCTCAGGATCTCCCCCGCCCTGGCCTTGACACTTAGCCGGAATGAACAAAAGGACTCAACCAGCGCCATTGACAGGCTCAGTTAAGTGATAGATACTTAAATTCCCTGCGAACTGATGAGCCTACGCCTTCTCCTATCCCCTGGCGGATTATCGGACTGGCCTCCATCATAGCTATGCGCACGGTGAGGGCATCCGGCTATGATCGAATATCTGGGTTTGATCTATGCAGTAGCGAAGGATCTAAAAGGCTACTTGAGTTGGCAAGAGGAGTCCAAGTTGGTCGATTTTAACTGGCCGGAGACATCCGGTCTAAAGGCCGAAGCGCAAAAATCCGGGCTGGAGCTATCCTGGTCAAATCCCGAAAAAGTCCAATCGCGGATTCTTGAAGGTTATGAAATCGTCTATGAAATAGATAAGTCGAAACAAATTCGACGTCGTCTTGAGCTTAAAGATGGGTTAGTTTTGATGGGTAAGCGGAGTCCCCCGGGCGTTTAGAAATCCCTGCCAGAAGACGGAGAGGAAAAGAATAATACACAAGGGCTTGGGAGAAGGCTTGAGGCCGTTCAGAAAAGAGATGATTTTTGAGCTGCTGCATTGATGCTCATTGATCCTGAATAAGAACAAGAATAAAACTCGTTATATTCAAATAGTTATCCCCATTTTGTCCTCATCTCCCGCGGTGCAGCTGTCAAAACATCCCCCCGGTCATCCGCCACGGGAGTCCCGTTCCTCCCGCATAGTTTACCCATTGCGGGGTCTACCTGTGTCTATCTGCATCCCAGGATGCGGGTGCTTCCACTCCTTCACGGAGTTGGGCAACCTCAGCCAAGGGTTTGTAGTTGAAATCTTCTCAGTGGCGTCAGGGGTATCCCAAGGGTCACCTCG
>JBHHYU010000128.1:0-6958 GCA_046757725.1 Binatia bacterium | reverse complement strand
TCTTCGGAGCAGGCCCCCTGCGCAGTGCTACAATGCATCCGGTTGCGAGGGAGGAGACCTGGAGGCCTTGAGGCATAGGGACGTGGAGGTTGGAGGCAGGCCCAGGCTGTTGGAGAGCTCACCCGAAGGGGACTGGAGGGTGGCCGTCGAGGCAGTAGCCTATTGACTCAGGCCGGAAGGGTTTCTCTTGAGGAACGACACTAATTAACGTAGAGCCTGACAACGGTTGACAAAAAGGGGTGCTTTGGATAGAAGTTTTGTATAAATTTTTGAATAATCAAATTTATAAACTTGTCTCTTTTAGGAGGGTATTATGCCGAAGAGTCTGAGAACCTTTTTAGAGGATTGTAGTCGAGGGATCCCTAATGAGGTTATCCATATTACAAAAGAGGTGGATCCTGCCCACTACGATGTGACGGCTATTATCAAACACCTTGGAGCCATGAAAAAATTTCCCATCATCGTCTTTGATCACCCGTTGAATCTGAATGGGCGGCCTAGCGAAATAAAGTTGGTGATGAACTGTGAGATATCGCAAGGTAAAGCGCAAATCGCCCTTGGACTTCCCAAAGAGATGGATCGGACTCAGATGGCTGAAACGTGTCTGGAGATGGAAGAACACCGGATCCCTCCCATCGTGGTGGAAAAAAAAGATGCACCGGTCAAGGAGGTCGTGAAGGCGGGGAAGGATGTGGATCTTTACGAACTTCCCATCATGCGTCACCATGAGATGGATGGGGGCCCGTACATTGTTTTATCCACCATAACGAAAGACCGCAATAGCGGTATTTACAATTGCTCCTACCACCGAATGGAGGTGAAATCCAAAAATCTTTCGGCATGTTATGCGTCCCCACGTCATCTATGGCAGATCTTTCGCGATTATGAAGAGAACAACCTCGAATGCCCGGTCGCAACGGTTCTTGGTCACCACCCGGCATATCATATGGGAGCCTGTTATAACGGACCCTTCGAGGTGAGTGAATACGACGTGATCGGTGGTTACCTGCGGGAGCCGTTGCGTCTTACTCCTTCAGAGACCTTTGGGGATCATTTTTTGATACCTGCGGACGCGGAGATCGTTATCGAAGGCGCACTCGTGCCGGGTAAGCGGCTCGTCGAGGGGCCTTTTGGTGAAGCCCCGGGATACCTTGGCCCGCAGCGATACTTGACATGCGCCAATTACGAGGTGCGTGCTATTAACTATCGTAAGGGCGCAATGTATCAGTCCGTGATTACCCCGGAGGGAGACAAGCCTTGGATGGATCTTCCTAGGGAGGGGGCATACTTGAGGCGGCTCCGTGAAGCGATACCTGGGGTAAAGGCGGTATGTAAGCAGGGTCGCCATGCACATTACAATGTATTTATTTCCATGAAGAAACGGTCGGAAGGGGACCCTGGGCGGGCTGCGGCTGCCGCCCTCACCTTCGATCATACCAAAAATGTTTTTGTGTTTGATGAGGATATCGATGTTTTCAATCCGACGGATATCCTGTGGGCCTTGGCAACCAGAGTGCAACCGCATCGGCAAGTTTCAATACTGCAACCTCTCTTCCGCGGTAATTTTTTGGATCCGTCGCTCGTGGACGAAATCAAAACCTCTGGCATGATTATCGATGCTACGAGGCCGCTGGATCGTCCTTTCTCGCCTGTCTCGAAGTGCCCGGATGAGGCAATGGAACGGATCAAGATCGAAGAGTTTATTCCGGGCGAGATTTTGCAACACATCCCAACCGACCGAACAACCTATTGGTGTTAACAAGCCTGGGGTCGATAAGGCGTTAAGGTTTGGGCTTCTGATCGCGCAACTCGACTAAGAGAATGACGAGGAACTGAATTAGGAGGAAATTTCGATGGGGCAAGCCGTAGAAGTTACGTGTCCAAAATGCAAGAAGATTTTTGTTATTAATCCTCATATGTTGGGATCGGGCATGGATTTCCACTGCCCATTCTGTAATCTCTATTTCCCTGAAGCGGATAGTCCGAAAATCACGAAGTGATTGATGGCCCAAGGGGCGCATCGTTGGCGGCAGGAGCATGCTGCCGATCCGGGTGAACCTGCTACTGGCCCTGTAATTTTGCGAGTAAACCATGAAAACCGGACAGCCCTTTAGTATCGTAGGCACAGCTGCCCGGCGCCTTGATGGAAGCGAGAAGGTAACAGGAAAGGCCGTCTATACAGGGGACATTGAACTCCCAGGTATGGTCTTCGGAAAGGTTTTGAGAAGCCCTTTCCCCCATGCGAAGCTGCTCAACGTTGATGGCCATAGAGCGGAACGCTTGCCTGGTGTCCTCGCCGTTCTGACGCGCAAGGATCTTGCCGGCCTCAATTACCACTACGGCGCTACTTACAAAGATCAATCCATCGTGGCCGTCGATAAGGTAAGGTTCGTAGGGGATCCCGTTGCCGCAGTAGTTGCAGCTGATGAGGCAATTGCGGAGGAGGCGTTGAGCCTTATCGGGGTCGAGTACGAGGAGCTTCCGGCGGTAACGAGCATTGAAGAGGCCATCGCTGCGGGCGCCACGCTGGTCCACGAAACCGAGTCCGTCAAAGCCGAACTTCGTGGCTCCCGGTATGGGGCTCCGGAAAGGTTCAGGGGGACCAATATCTGCTACCATTTCGGCTACAGGCAGGGGGATCTTGCGCAAGGATTCAAAAAATCCGATTATGTTTTTGAGGATAATTTTCGATTTCAAAAAGTCCAACACACCTCTTTGGAAGCACACGTCAGTCTAGCCCATTTTGAAGACGATCGTTTGACTGTTTGGAGCTCATGCCAGGATCCGTTTAATCTGCGGGACCATCTCGCCGGGATTTTTGGACTTCCTCAGAGTCGCGTCCGTATTATAGTCCCCTATGTGGGGGGAGCTTACGGGGGCAAACTGTATGTCAAGACGGAACCCATTGCCGCTGCATTGTCTTGGAAAGTCCGCCGTCCGGTGAAGCTGATTTTCTCTCTGGGTGAGAGCTTCAAGACCATAAGCCGCCATGCGGCACGTATCCGGATAAAGACGGGAGTTGCTCGGGATGGCCACCTGATGGCGAGAGAGTGTGAAGTGTACATGGATACCGGCGCTTATGCCGATGCGGGACCAAGGGTGACTCAGAAGGCGGGCTATCGGTCGCTGGGCCCCTACCGCATCGCTCACGTGAAGGTCGATGCTCACAGCGTTTATAGCAATACGGTACCGGCCGGGGCTTTTCGCGGATTTGGTTCGGTCCAGGTCACGTGGGCCTACGAATCGCAAATGGATTTGATCGCTGAACGGCTAGGTGTAGATCCCTTAGATCTCCGTCTTAAGAATCTTTTAAAAAAAGGTGAAACCTATACTCCAGGGGACACTCCGGTGGACTGTGATCTAAAAGAAGGTCTGCTCAAGGTAGCCCAGGCTTTGAAATGGAAAAGCAAACGGTCTAAACCCTATACGGGTAAGGGATTGAGCTGTTGTATAAAGGATGCCGGAGGGACTTATAAAATCGCCGGTGCTACGGTAAGGATGTCATCAGATGGCAGTGTGGTGTTGTTGACGGGGACGGTAGAGATAGGCCAAGGCTCCCGCACGGCCTTAAGCCAGGTCGTGGCCGAGGAATTACACCTCGGGTTGGATCGAGTGACGGTGGCACAGTTGGACACCGATGTCACGCCGTATGATGTTTCTACCAGTGCAAGTAGTTCTATGACCGTTATGGGTCTTGCTGTCCAGAGAGCGGCACAGGATGTGAAGAAACAGCTCCTTCGGGCCGCCGCCAACATGCTGGGTGAAAAACCGGGCCGGTTGACCCTTAAAAATGGTGTGGTGTACAACAGAAAGGGTTCCGGCATTCCATACGGCAAGATTATTACGGACTATTTCGGAAGCCGAGCAGGCGAGGTGATTGGGAGGGGCCTCTACCGAGATAAAAAAAACAAAAGGGCTGTTCTGGGCTCGTCTACAACCTTTTGGGAGATCGGATGGGGTGGAGCGGAGGTTGAGTTGGACCCGGAGACGGGAGTGATTCAGATATTGAAGTATGTTTCCGTAGCTGATGTAGGTAAAGCGATCAATCCAAGTCAATGCATCGGCCAGGACGAAGGCGCCGTTTTTTTTGGACTAGGCCATACGCTTTTCGAGGAGATGGTTTATGACGACGGCCAGTTGTTGAATCCGAACCTGATCGACTACCGGGTTCCTACTTTCCGTCACCTACCTGAAAAGATGTCATCGGTCCTAATAGAAAATCGCAATGGGCCCGGGCCATTTGGGGCCAAGGGTATGGGGGAAGGGGGCCTTCTACCTGTGGCCTCGGCCATTGCCAATGCTGTTTCGAACGCTGGGGGAGTTCGGATTTACGATCTCCCCCTTACGCCTCCGAAAGTCTGGCGCACCTTGCAGCCCGGGCATATGTCTCCGGGCGAATAAACATGAATCGTTAGGGGCACTAGGGGCGCGAATTTTGGTTACGAAAGGACTTTTAAAGGATGCTTAGACGATTCCGGTTAGAGGAGCCTGGGAGTATTAAAGAGGCGTCGGCATTATTGGCCCAGTATGGAGAAACCGCCAACGTTTACGCCGGAGGAACAGAGCTACTCCTCGCCATGAAGGAATCGTTGGTTCAATCCGAGTGGCTCATCAATATTAAGGGAATTCCCGAAATCGATCAAGTTAAGTTGGAAGACGGCGTCATCCGCGTGGGAGCTTTAGCTACCCACCGAAGCCTTGAGGAAAATGCAATACTGGAGAAATTTCTTCCGGCGTTTGTAACAATGGAACGCAACATTGCCAATGTGAGGATCCGGGAGGTCGGCACCCTGGGAGGAAACCTGTGCTTTGCGGAACCGCACTCCGATCCGGCGCCGCTTCTTATGGTTCTTGGAGCAAAGCTTCTCCTTGAAAAATCGAACTCACAACGTGAAGTTCCGGTGGAACAATTCTTTAAGGATGCCTTTGAAACGAGCTTGGAACCGGCTGAAATACTTACGGAAATTCGAGTGCCCGAGCCTGCTTCATTTTCTTCCTCGTGCTACCTTAAATTTGGTTATCTGGAACGGCCCAGTGTTGGTGTCGCTTTATTTCTTAGACTGGGCAAAGACAAGAAGTCTGTGGCGGAAATAAAGATCGCCGTGGGCTCGGCAGGGCCTCGGCCGGGTCGCGTACGGGAAGCAGAAGAACTGATTCAAGGCAAGACCCTTGACGAGGCTTCGAATCTGATCGGACAGGCCGGTGAGATTGCAGGACGAGTCTCCGAGGCGGTAAGCGATCTTCACGGAGCTGCCGATTATAAAGAACACCTTGTTCGGGTGCTTCTGAATAGAGCCTTTCGCGGTGTCTGTCGATCATCCGGGCCGGGAAAAAGTTGAGAGGAGAAAGGGCATGTCGAGTCCATCAATGATAACGGAAGAGAGGCAGGGCATTCCTATTGTTTTTAAGGTCAACGGCAATGAGCAAGCCATTGAGGTACTCCCTCATGAACTCTTGATCGATGTTATCCGTGATCGTTTAGGATTGACGGGAACCAAAAAATCTTGTGATATGCAGGTCTGTGGCGCCTGCACGGTCCTGGTGGATGGAAGGCCCATCAGTTCATGTAATGTTCTTGCATTCGAAGTAAGTGGGAGAGAAGTCCTTACGATAGAGGGACTGGCCCAGGATGGAAAGCTTCATCCTCTCCAGGAGGCGTTTATCAAGCATGGCGGGTTCCAATGTGGATTTTGCACCCCTGGGATGATCCTGGCTGCAAAGGCGCTCCTGGCGCAGAATCCCTCACCGACCAAGGATGAGGTGATTCATTTTATGGAAGGGAACATCTGTCGCTGCACTGGATATAAAAGCATCCTTGAGTCTATCCTTGCCGCTGCCAAAAACATGCGGGGCCACACATAATGAGCCCCGAGAGGGCATAAGAATTGAATCGGGAGCCGCTATGTTCTTTTGCCGTTGGAGGAGGATGCTGTGAACCGTAAGACGGTTTACTTTTTAACCTAGGGAAAGATCCGATGTACGGATGGCGAGGTAAAATAGGGCACGTGGCCCCATCACGCGGCGACCTTCTGGTTTACGAGTTCTACCGAATGTTGCGGGATGGCTTTATGTTCCTGAATAGCACGGGAACTATCCGGAAGCTGGTGGATACGGATTTTGAAAAACAGATCCAGAGATTTGAAGATGCTACCCTGGATTTGGTGAGCTCAGGAGCCGACGTGGTAATCGTCGGGGGAGCTCCGGTATTTGCAAAATTAGGCTTTGGCTTTCACCTGGATTTGGGAAAAAAGCTTACAGAAAAGGCCGGCATCCCCGTTTTTGCCGGCATTACCGCAGAGGTGGAGGCATTGAAGGCCATGGGCCTCAAAAAGGTCGTAGTCGCTACACCCTATCCGGAAGAAAGTAATCGAAGGCTGGAAAAGTTTCTGACCGAAGGAGGGTTTCAGGTGCTTCACACCGGAGGGTCGAGCATAGTGGTCACGGCGGAGATTCTAGAGCAGCCTCCCCATGTGCCGTATCGAATTGCCAAGAAGCTAGCTTTTGAAAATCCGGAGGCAGACGGGGTCTTTATGCCCTGTAATCGATGGCCTGTCCTGGAGCACGTGTCTCTCTTAGAGAGGGAAATCGGAAAACCTGTGGTCACGGCGGGAATGGCTTACATCTGGTACGCCTTAAAGCAGATCCATGCAAGGGTTGATATATCTGGGTTCGGCAGGCTGATGGAAACTTTGAGATGAGAAGAAGTTACCGGTCGGGTCGCTCCGGTGATTGCTCCAACACCTTGCCAAGGCCTCGAATTTGATAGCTTAGCCCGAGCTTGGAAAGTATAAACTAAAGCATGGCAGGGTTGCTGGGCACGATAGTCGTTTTCGCCTCGTTTTTCATCTTTTCCAGGATCGCAATCGGATTCAGGACCGCATTCTGCTTTCCTTTAGGCTTCTAAAGCGAATCTCCGGACGACGTTTAATCGCTACGGGTTAATTCCCCGCAGCTTGCT
>JBHHYU010000127.1:0-6984 GCA_046757725.1 Binatia bacterium | reverse complement strand
GAGAGAGGTCAAGCCGGAAGTGAAGGAGGTGGTACCTGAGAGCAGCCCTGTAACGCCGGAGGCGGAGATCAAAGAGCCGGCTGTAGCGGCACCGTCTGAGGTGGAGGCACCTAAGGGACGGGAGGCTGCTCAGGAGAAGGTGGGAGAGCAACTGGCGCTAAAAGAGAAGGCAGCGGAGAGAGAGATCAAGCCGGAAGTGAAGGAAGCGGTACCTGAGAGCGGCCCGATGAAGGCCGCGGCGGAGATCAAAGAGCCGGCTGTAGCGGCACCGTCTGCGGTGGAAGCACTTAAGGGACCGGAGGCTGCTCAGGAGAAGGTGGCAGAGCAACTGGCGCTAAAGAAAAAGGTTCCGTTAGCCCCCACAGAAAAACAGTCGGTAGAGAAACCCTTGCAGCCTGAAATATTGGGCGGGTATATCGTTCAGCTTTTGTTTTCAGAAGAGTTAGCAGCAGACCGGTGGTCGAGTCGTCTTCGCCGTGAGGGATACTTCACATCAATTACCACGATTGCTGGAAATCAGTCCGTTCGACTTCGCGTTGGGAATTTTGCTCTACATGCGGAGGCAGCTAAACTGCTCCGGCGGTTGCGGGGTCGGAGACTTAAAGGACTTGTAATCCATATAACCCCCGCGAAACAGCTGGGAGCTGGAGAACTGGCGCCGAAGAATAAGCTACAAGGCAAAACGCATGCGCCGTCAGTCGTGTCAAGGTCCCGCCACTTATCACCAAAGAGACCCGTGTTTCAAAATAGAGGACCGTACATCATTCAGGTCTCGTTCTCTGATGGCGGGGAGGCAAAGCGATGGTCCGATCGGGCGATCGGCGATGGGTATTCCACTTCAATGAGCACGCTTGAGGGTGATGCGGCCGTTCGGCTTCGCGTGGGAGACTTCTCTTCGGCGGCGGATGCCGAGAACTTTCTTACCCGTCTTCGGAGCGAGGGTTTGAAGGGATTGGTTGCCCAGGTCGTGAGTAAAAATTAAACTTTACGTTTGAGTCTGTTCTGCAAGGTCTCGTTAACTTTTTTGGGGTTTGCCTTCCCCTGGGTAAGTTTCATAGTTTGGCCAACCAGAAAACCAAAGACTTTTTCTTTACCGGCTAGGTATTCTGATACCTGTTGGGCATGGGCGGCCAGTACCTGATCTACCGCCTTTTCTATGCTTCCTGTGTCCGTGACCTGGGCTAGACCTTTTTCCCGGGCAATCTTCTCAGGTGGTCCGCCACACTGTAAGATTTCCTCGAAAAGGGTCTTTGCCATTTTGCCACTGATCTCTCCCTCATCGATCATCTGTACTAACTGAGCTAGATGCTCAGGAACAACCGGCCAGGTAACGATGCGCAGCTGTTCATCCAGATGTTGCTCCTTAATTACCCTGAAGAGTTCTCCCATTATCCAGTTGCTGATGGCCTTGGGGCTGTGGTGAATCTTGACCGCCGTCTCAAAGTAGTCCGCCACATCTCTTCGGCTGGTAAGGAGTTCTGTATTATAAGCGGGGAGGCTATACTCAGAGATAAAGCGGTCTCTACGTGCTTCCGGCAGTTCCGGAAGGCCTTCTCTGATCTCCTCAATCCATGCCTCATCGACCACCAGGGGGAGCAAATCAGGATCCGGAAAGTAGCGGTAGTCGTGCGCAGATTCCTTTGAACGCATGGAACGGGTGATCTCCCGGTCCGCATCCCACAGGCGAGTCTCTTGAATCAACCGGTCCCCCTCCGAAAGGCTACTGATTTGTCGCTGAGCCTCATATTCCAGGGCCTTCTCTACCGCCTTAAAAGAGTTCATGTTCTTGAGCTCGGTTTTAACTCCTAACGCAGAACTTCCTTCCGGTCGGACGGAAATGTTGGCATCGCAGCGGAAGCTTCCCTCTTCCATGTTGCCGTCACAGACTTCCAAATATTGCAAAATGGCCCTGAGGTTTTTTAAATACCGGTCGGCCTCTTTAGGACTACGGATGTCCGGTTCGGTGACAATCTCCATAAGAGGAACCCCGGTTCGATTCAAATCCACAAGGCTCCAGTCTCCCCAGACTTCATGGATATTTTTACCAGCATCCTCCTCCATGTGAATACGAGTGAGACGGATTCTCTTCTTATCTCCGTTCGCCTCCACATCGATGTATCCGTTACGGCACAGGGGTAATTCATACTGGCTGATCTGGTAGCCTTTGGGGAGGTCGGGATAGAAGTAGTTTTTCCTTGCCCAGCGGCTAGTGCGAGCGATGTTGCAGTGGGTGGCCAGGCCGGCGCGAATGGTGAACTCCACGACCTTTTTGTTCAACACGGGCAAGACTCCGGGAAGCGCCATGCAGACGGGGCAGGTGTTCTTGTTGGGTTCCTCTCCAAAGTGTGTGGCGCAACCGCAGAAGATCTTGGATTGGGTTAAGAGCTGAGCGTGGACCTCAAGGCCGATGACGGTTTCGTACTTCATCATGTCTTATAAGTCGGGTTTTTTCTTGTGCCATTCCGTGGCTTGTTCGTAGGCAAAGGCGAGCCGTAGAAGGGTCGCCTCGTCGAACTGTTTGCCTATGATTTGCATCCCAATGGGTAGACCATCGGAGTCAAAACCGCAGGGCAGCGAAAGGGCGGGGAGACCTGCCAGGTTCATTGAACTCGTGAAGATATCCGAAAGATACATCTTTAGAGGATCCTGCGTTTTCTCGCCGATTTTGAAGGCCGTGGTGGGTGCTGTGGGGGTAAGGATCGCGTCGCACGTTTTGAAGACCTCTTCAAAATCTTTCTTTATCAGGGCCCGTACCTTTTGGGCCTTCAGATAGTATGCATCATAATAGCCCGCCGAGAGGGCATAGGTTCCCAGCATGATACGTCTTTTCACCTCCGGTCCGAAGCCTTCCTGCCTGGTTTTCGTGTATGTTTCGACCAAGTCTTTGGCCGGAGCACGGTAACCATATTTCATACCATCATATCGAGCCAGGTTGGAACTGGCTTCAGCCGTGGCAATGATATAGTAGACGGACACTGCGTATTCCGTGTGAGGAAGAGAAACCTCCTCTACAATGATACCACGATCTTCCAGAACTTTGATCCCTTCCTTCACTGCCCGTTCTACTTCCGGCTGTAAGCCGGAGATAAAATATTCTTTGGGGATACCGACCCTCACTCCCTTAAGTTCACCGTTCAAATAGCTGGCGTAGGGAGGGACGGATGTGTTAACGGAAGTCGAATCCAGGGGATCGTAACCGGCGATCCCTTCCAGCATCAAAGCACAGTCGGTGACATCCTTGGTCAGGGGCCCAACCTGGTCTAGAGACGAGGCGAATGCAATGATGCCGTAACGACTGACTCGGCCATAAGTGGGCTTCAGGCCGACAACCCCGCAACACGCGGCGGGTTGACGGATAGAGCCTCCCGTGTCTGTGCCCAGGGAGGCTATACATGCATCCGCCGACACCGCGGCGGCAGAGCCGCCTGAAGAACCACCGGGAACTCGATCCGGTTTCCAGGGGTTTCGGGTCATGGAATAGGCCGAATTCTCGGTAGAAGAACCCATGGCGAACTCATCTAGATTGGTTTTTCCGATTATGATCGCTCCAAGGTTTTTCAATTTCTTGACCGCGGTACCGTCATAGGGTGGGATAAAGTTCCCAAGAATTTTTGAGGCACAGGTCGTGAGGAGTCCCTGAGTCAAAAAGTTGTCCTTAAGGGCGATCGGAATGCCTAAAAGAGGAGGGAGATTAACCTCTGTCTTGAACCGTTCATCCGCTCTCTCGGCTTCTTCCACCGCGGCCTCTTCTGCGAGTGTTATGTAACACTGGATCTTCTCTTCGGTAACCGAGATTCGTTGAAAAACCGACCTGGTCAGTTCCAGCGAGGAGATCTCGCCCTTTTTGAGTTTCCCCTGGAGTTCGTGGAGGGTTAGGGAGTGAAGGTTCATTCAATGATCTTGGGTACTTTGAAGAAGTCCTTTTCCCGCGCCGGGGCGTTGCTCAGTAAGGACTCGGTGGCCGGCTTATGGGTAACGATGTCTTCGCGAAACGCGTTGACGATGTCTACAACATGAGAGAGCGGCTCTACCGTGTCGGTGTCGAGCTGGTTTAGCTTCTCGATGTGTTGCAGGATATGATCGAGTTGCTCGGTTAATAGCTCCTCCTGCTCTGGAGAGAACTGCAGGCGAGCCAGCACCGCCACACGTTGAACCTCTTCCCGTGTGATCTTCATGACGGATTTTTTAACATAAGGAATTGGAGAATAGCAAATCAACCGGTGGTGCGGTCATCATCTATTTGCAGTTCCAGTCCCTTTTAGTTACAAAGGATTTTTATGAAGGGGAACCAGGGATGGTTATCGACTGAGCTGGTCCTTCCCGTCCAAGCAGGGCGCCTAGAGGAGGATGGGTATGCCGGTGGGTTCCAGTGTATTGCCGGCCTGGATGAAGTAGGTAGGGGACCGTTGGCCGGCCCTGTTGTTGCGGCTGCGGTGGTTCTCCCTCGGGGTGTTACTCATCCGGATATCAAAGACTCAAAACTCCTCACAGCCGCGAAACGGGAGTTGTTAGCGACTTGGATTAGGGAGAGGGCCGTAACCTGGGGGGTGGGAGTTGTCGGGTCCGAGGAAATAGATCGAACGAATATCTTAAAGGCCAGTCTTCACGCTATGGCTCATGCGTTCAGGCAGCTTCACCCGGTAGCAGACTATTTGCTTATCGATGGGCCCCATAAAATCCCCGATGACTTTTTTTTTGAAGTGGAGGAGCGACCCCGTGGACGGAAATCGAGAAGGCAAAAGACGGGAGATGAGAAGGTACGCAGAGAGCGTGTCGCTTCACGGTTAGGGATTCCCCTGCAGAGGCCCATCAAGGGAGGCGACCGGTTGTGCGTTTCTATCGCTGCGGCATCCATCGTGGCAAAAGTCGCGCGTGATCAACTTATGACGGCGTATAGTGATTGTTATCCGGGATACGGGTTTGAGCGTCATAAGGGTTATGGCTGCCCGCAGCATCTGGACGCACTCAACCGATTGGGGCCGTCACCGATTCACCGCAAGAGCTTTAGGCCGGTTCGAGAGCGTTTATTTCAGGCGTGCGATACCGCCCCGTCCTCGCTGTTCCGCAAAGGATAGGTGTGCAAAACCGAAAACAGCTTCTAGGGAGAGAAGGAGAGCAGATCGCGGAGAGATATCTCAGGGAAAAGGGTTACAAACTTTTGGAGCGAAACTACCGATGCCCTGTGGGGGAGCTGGACCTCATCGTTTTGGATCGTCGTACGGTCGTGTTTGTGGAGGTAAAGACCCGGGCGGGTTATCGCTTTGGCAATCCCCTGGAATCCGTGGATCGGCGTAAACAGAAAAAGATAATCGGGGCTGCCCGTTTCTTTCTGAGTCAGCATCGGTTGCATGATCGAGATGCCAGGTTTGATGTGGTCGGTATATCTACCATGGGTCGAGAGCCGTTGGTAGACCATATTCAAAATGCATTTGATCTAAGGTAGTGGTCGACTCATTTTCTTTATCAATCAGCTCGGGGTTTTAAACGGGCGGCTACCCTTCGGATTGTTCGGATGGCAGGCTGTATTCTGCAGGTGCCGGAGTTTTTATGATTGACATTAGGTTGCTTCGCGAAAATCTAGACCTGGTTAAGGAACGGATTCGCACCCGAGGCACTCGTTTTGACTGGGAACGGCTTGTTGCTGTGGACCAGGAGCGGCGTGAAGCCCTCGCAAAATTGGAAAGGCTGAAACAGAAAAAAAATCAGCTATCCTCAGATATCGGCAAACTCAAGAAGTCGGGGAAAGATGCAACCTCCTCGATGCGCCAGGTGGAAGAGGTTACGGAGGCTATCCGCCGCGAGGAACGGCCGCTGGCGGAGATTGAAGATCAATTCCAGCGCCTTCTGCTGTGGATTCCGAACTT
This sequence comes from Binatia bacterium, assembly GCA_046757725.1. Lineage (GTDB taxonomy): Bacteria > Desulfobacterota > Binatia > UBA9968 > UBA9968 > JBHHYU01. Next base: position 1,120 of record JBHHYU010000127.1, on the reverse strand, counting down.
GCCACATAGCACCGTTCCCGTGGGGTCCGGCGCTGAGGAAAACCGGGAGGTCCGACGGTGGGGAAAAATCACCCAATTTGATTTTTTTCCAAAAAACCATTGGGAACTCGGAGAAGAGCTGGGAATCCTGGACTTCGGAAGGGCGGCAAAAATCTCCGGCGCGCGTTTCGTGATTTGCCGGGGGCAGGGAGCATTACTGGAGCGGGCACTGATTAATTTCATGTTGGATTTGCACACTGGCCAGCACGGCTACCAGGAGGTGATTCCCCCGTTTTTGGTCAACCGGGAGACCATGACGGGAACAGGACAACTACCCAAATTTGAGGATGACCTTTTCCACACGACGGATCCCGACCTTTTCCTTATTCCCACCGCCGAGGTTCCGTTGACAAACATCCACCGGGGGGAGATCTTAAGAAAGGAAGAGATCCCTATTTACTATGTAGCCTATACCCCGTGCTTTCGCCGCGAGGCGGGTTCCTATGGCCAGGATGTGCGCGGGTTGATTCGACAACATCAATTCAACAAAGTCGAACTCGTAAAGTTGACCGAACCCGGCAAATCTTATGAAGAGCTGGAAAAATTGGTGCTGGATGCAGAGGAGGTTCTTCAAAGACTCCGGATTCCCTATCGAGTTTTAGAACTCTGCAGCGGGGATTTGGGGTTTGCCTCAGCAAAAACCTACGACCTGGAAGCCTGGCTCCCCGGGCAAGGGACCTATCGGGAGATTAGCTCCTGCTCCAACTGTGAGGACTTTCAGGCACGTCGAGCTCGGATCCGCTACCGGGGAGAGAAAGGGGGAAAACCGAGTTTTGTTCATACGCTCAACGGCTCGGGGCTTGCGGTAGGAAGGACCGTAGTCGCACTATTGGAAAACTACCAGCAGAAGGACGGGAGCGTGGTAGTACCGGATGCTCTTCGCCCCTACATGGGGGGCATGGAGCGCATCGGGTAAGGCGGAAAACTATCTGGCTATAAACTTGCGCTATCGATCGAGCCGGCCGGAGGAATGGAGTTTTTGCCGCTGTAAAGGGGAGCACTTCGTTAGGAAACCTCGAACCCCATGGGAGATCAAGCTAGAGAAAGTCCAGGTGCCGGAGACACTGGAGCAGAGTTTAAC
>JBHHYU010000126.1:0-7011 GCA_046757725.1 Binatia bacterium | reverse complement strand
ATAGACCTCAATATAGGGATTCCTTGATCTGAGCTCTGCCACCACGAAGAGGGCCCACAGGACTGCAGAGGCACTGAATAGCTCCACGATCACCGGGCTCCCCCACCCCAGATCAGGTCCCTGACTGAGCGCCAGGAGTAGCGTGACCGTCCCCGCAGCCAGGGTCAGAAATCCGAACAAATCAAAGGGAGTTTTCGCCGTTTCCTTTTTCTTTCGGGGGAGTATGAGATAGGCGGCAGCAATGCTCACTAAGCCCAACGGAATATTGATGTAAAAGATGGCCCGCCAGCTCACATGCTCGGCGAGATAACCGCCTAACAGTGGGCCAAAGAAGGGACCGATGGACCATCCTGTCATAAAGAGCCCCATCGCCATGCCACGTTCATGAGGGGGAAACGCCTCAAACATGATGGACATGGCAACAGCGATTAAGGGTCCAGCGCCGACTGCCTGGACGATCCGGAAGAAAATAAGAGAGTCTGCACTCCACGAGATAGAGCAGAGTAGAGAGCCGATGGTGAAAAAGGCCATGCTGAGGATAAAGAGGTTACGATCCCCGACGCGGCCTCCTACCCATCCGACGGAGGGGATCAGTACCGTTTGGGTAATCATGAAACCGGTGAGGACCCACTGGATCTTATCCAAAGAGGCGCTGAGAGCGGACATAATGGTAGGGATCGCTATATTGACTGCGGTGATGCCCATGGCCACAGACAGCGTGCCGAGTGAAACCATGAGGAAGACCCACCATTTTAAAAAGGTCCCCGAGGGCTGGAGAGCGGATGGAGACGAGTCCATCCTACGGGTTACCCTTCCTGATCCAGACCGCAGCCAACATACCAACCTTTAGCAGGCCGTCGCTGTTTTGCACTGCTATTTTGACAGGCAGACGCTGGGTCGATTTAATAAATATCCCGGTCAGCTTTTGGGGAGAGAATAGGGAGAACTCAGAGACCGTGGCCCCTCCTATCTCGGTTACCTTTCCTGCAAAATCTCGCCCGGGATAGGAATCGACCCGGATAATGGCTTTGGTTCCTGGTTTAACAAACCGAATCTCCGTTTCCTCCACATTAGCCTCAACCCAGTATCGGGCTGCGTCAATCACCATGTAAATCGGCTTCCCTGCTTCAACAAACTCTCCCTGGTGCGCGTTCTTCTTTACCACCATTCCCCGGACGGGACTCCGAATAGTCATGAGTTCCAGCTTGTGTTGCAGATCTGCCAGCTTTGCCACTGCCAGGCGTACCTCTGCTTTGCGGGTCAGCAGGTCAGCCTCTTTGACCGAAACCTCTTTTCCCTTGATCCGGACCAACTCCAGGGCGGCCTCCTCCTCTTTGGTCTTTTCCTGGAGCGCAGAGACCCGTGCCTGAGCCTGGCGAAACTCGGTTTCCGCACGTTCCAGTTCCTGTGCCGAAATGAGTTCTCTTTCAAAAAGCGCTTTGGTTCGCTGCCAGTCTTCTCTAGCCTGTTCTCCGTGGGCACGCGCATTCTCAAGGTTGAAGCGATGGGCCTGAAGCGCCGCCTCTGCCTGGGGAACCTCACTTTTTTGTCTCTCTACATGAAGGCCGATCACCCTTGCCGCATGCAGCAATCTGCTACGTGCCCGGTCTACCCCGGCCTGGGCCTGTTGAGCTTGGATGCGCGCCGCTCGGCTATCAAGCCGGGCCATGATCTCCCCCGGGCTAACACTATTTCCCTCCTCTTTGAGAAGCGCATCAATGGTGCCGGGGACCTCCGCGCTAATGGATACAATTTCGGCTTTGATCCGGGCATCGTCGGTCGAGACATACCCTGTGGATCTCCACCACCAAACTCCTAGAATCCCTCCCACCAGGGCTAAGGCCAGGACGACAAGGGTCCCCATCCAGGTACGATAGTTATTCTGTAGCTTCATCTCAGACAGATAGTAAGCGCATCACGGCCGTTAAGAATTCATATCAACCAAAGGGAAGAACTGCTACTTCTCCCCTTTGAAAATCCTGTCGGTAATGTACCCCCAGCAAGCAATAGGCTATTCTAATCATCAGCCATATGAAATCATCCTTAACGCATCGGGTGGATGGCCGCAACAATGAGGAATTTGATGGTGGCGTAAAAATACCGCTCCTTTCACCGATCCGGTGGAATGTTAGACCGCATTTCAGTCCAAAGGTAGCGTTGATGCGCGAAGTTAGACCGACGTACAGAGAGAGTTGAATTTACCCCTTGCTTGTGCAACCCTGAACTTGCCAATGGCAGACCAGGCCAAAGATCTCTTGCGCGAGCTTCCTTCGGTGGATCGCCTTCTGCAACACCCTAACACTGAGCCGTTATTAGCTCGGTTTAACCGCGACTATGTTACCCGAAAATGCCGGGAGATCCTGAATGAGTTGCGAGGGACCATTCGACAGGGAAAGGCGATAACCCCGGAAGAGTTGCTGGAAGCCTCTGTTCTCATGCGTGTAAAAGAGCGGTTGGCCTATGAAGCTCAGCCGAAGCTCAAACGGGTCATCAATGCCACCGGTACGGTGCTCCACACCAACTTGGGACGGGCACTTCTTCCTCCGGAGGCGATGGAAGCGCTTGGGCGTGTGGGAGGCAATCCTGTGAATCTGGAGTATGATCTCACCGAGGGTGAGCGAGGAAAAAGAGAGGAGACCATAGAAGCGATCCTGCTTGAACTTACCGGCGCCGAAGCGGCGACCGTAGTCAACAATAACGCTGCTGCGGTTCTTTTGGGTTTAAATACCTTGGCGGATAGAAAAGAGGTCATCGTGTCCCGGGGGGAACTCATTGAGATCGGCGGCTCATTCCGTATCCCCGAGGTCATGGCGAAAAGCGGGGCCGTCCTTAAGGAGGTCGGAAGCACTAACCGGACTCATCCGGAAGACTATGAAAAAGCCATTGGCAAAAAGACTGCACTGTTGCTCAAGGTTCACACCAGCAACTATAAGATTGTCGGCTTTGCTTCCGAGGTGGGGCTCGCCGAGCTAGTTGCGGTCGGGAAAAAACATAAGATCCCGGTCATGGAGGATTTAGGAAGCGGCGCTCTCGTGGATCTGAGCCAATATGGGCTGCCTAAGGAGGCGGTGGTCGGCGAGCGCGCTGCCCTGGGTGCGGATATCATTACCTTTAGCGGAGACAAGCTGCTCGGCGGCCCACAGGCGGGACTCGTGGTGGGGCGAAAGGTATGGGTTGACCGGCTAAATAAAAATCCTCTCAAAAGGGCTTTGCGTTGCGGCAAGCTCACGCTGGGGGCACTCGAAGCAACTTTGAGACTCTATCAACAGTCAGTCAACGTTGTCGAAGCCATTCCGACTCTGAAAACCTTCACGCGATCTCTTGAGGAGATAAATAAAGTAGGGGAAGGGCTGCTGCCCCTCCTCCAGAACGTATTGGGGGAGGGGTTTGATCTGGCGTTAGAAGATTCTACCTCGCAGATCGGAAGTGGTGCGCTCCCCACGGAGGAAATCCCTACAAAAGTCATTGCGATCCACCATACGAGTATGGGTGCAGATCGGATCGCGGAACGGTTTCGAAAGGCGAATCCCCCTATCCTTGGGCGCATTAAAGACCGGTGCTTCCTTCTCGATTTGAGAACCATCTTTAATCCGAAAGATGTCATTCCAAACTTCGGAGGCCATCCTCCTTCCACTCAGCTCTAGGGAAAGAATTAAAAAGATGCCCTACATCATCGGCACAGCCGGACATATCGATCACGGGAAAACGAGTCTTATCAAGGCACTAACCGGGCAGGATACCGACCGGCTCAAGGAAGAAAAGGAGCGCGGAATTTCCATCGATTTAGGCTTTGCCCATCTAAATCTGCCTGATGGGAGCTATGCGGGGATTGTTGACGTTCCCGGTCATGAGCGGCTTATACGCAACATGCTTGCCGGCGCCCATGGAATGGATCTGGTCCTTTTCACGGTAGCGGCCGACGACGGGGTTATGCCGCAAACCGAGGAGCACCTGGACATCCTCCACCTGCTCGGAGTCAGGCTTGCGATCTTCATCATCACCAAGGCCGACCTTGTTCCACCTTCAAAGGTCCTGGAGGTTGAAGAGGAGATAAAAATTCTTACCCTGGACACTTTGTTAGAGAACGCTCCCATTTTCCCGTTTTCGGCCGTAACCGGGGAAGGACTCGAAAAGCTTCGCCACGAGATTTTCCAGCTGCTCCAAAGTTGTAAGAAACCGGTCCCATCCGGCTATTTCCGTCTTCCGGTGGACCGGGTTTTCGTGCTTCAAGGCCACGGTGTGGTGGCTACCGGAACCGCACTCAGTGGGGAGATTAAAAATGGAGAACGGGTCCGGTGCTTACCTGGAGACCAGACCTTTCGAATCCGAAGCCTTCAAGTTCACAATCGCCCCGTCGAATCGGCGGGGTGGGGGCAGCGGATCGCGCTGAATCTGACAGGGGTAGACAAGGCCTCGATTCAGCGAGGGCACGTGATCTGCCATGAGAAACTCACCCTGACTTCGAATCGGTTCGACGCCTTAGTAGAGTTGCGGCCTGCGGCAACGAAGGGGATAAAAAATCACCAGCGGGTAAGGATCCACCTAGGCACGGCGGAACGGTTGGCCAAACTGATTCTTTTGGGTCCAAAGGACAAGGTGGAGCCCAAGGAATCAACTTACTGTCAGCTAATCCTTTTGGATCCCCTCCTGGTGATGCGAGGTGACCACTTTATCGTTAGGGATGAGACCGCGCAGCGAACACTCGGGGGCGGGATCGTGATTCATCCTTGGGCCAATAAACATAAAAGAGCGGAGCCGGCATTGCTGGAAAGGTTAAAATCGCTCTACACGGACGATATTCCGGCGCTGGTGGAGGGCTTTCTCAACGAAAGCGTTCATTTTGCCCTTCCGATCAGCCTGGTCCATCAATTTCTGAATCTCAAAGAGGAGGAGGCGCGAGTTCGTATTGGGGAAATAAAAACGATTCTGGCTTTCAGTGCTGAAGGTGAGAAGGTCTACGCCACCAAAAAAAGATGGCAGGGCCTGAAGGCATTAATCGTTAAGGATCTCCAAAATTTTCATGCTTCTCATCCTCTCGCTCCGGGGATGGACATGGAGGAACTGAGGGTAAAACTTCCCTATACCATCGTACCTAGATTCTTCCGTGTGCTTGTGGGAATTCTCGAGGAGGGAAAAACTATAAGCCGGGACGGGAACTTTCTACTCCTTCCAAAACACAGTGTCCGGCTGACGGAGGGGGAGAAATCTGTCACGGAAAGAATCAAGCAGACTCTGCGAAGCAATCCGCTGGCGCCTCCCGAGGTGAAACAGGTTGAGAAGATTCTAGGGTTGGGGCGGGATAAACTCATGGAGATGATCCGAGTGATGGAGAGGGAAAAATCCGTTGTACGGGTTGCGACGGATCTCTACTATCTTCCGGAATGCGTTGACAAGGTCAGGGGGGTTCTATATAAGTACCTATCTGAAAACACCGAGATCACTGCGGCTACCTTTCGTGACCTTTTAGGGTCTAGTCGTAAATACACGATTGCCCTCCTTGAACATTTCGATCGTGAAGGAATCACAGTGAGGGTTGGAGATGTAAGACGTTTAAAGTCCCTATCCTCCGCTGGGAGGCGAGGAGCTGCGCGATAGACCCATTCCCGGCTGAGGAAATTCCGGCTAGGCCGAAAGAGAAGGTGCTATGAGACTAAAGAGACAGAAGGCGATTCACCTGACACGACAGGTTAAGGCTGCCGGCTGAGCTGCCAAACTCGGCCCCGCCGACCTGGTGCAAGTATTGCACAGCCTACCTAAGTTTGACCATAAAGATTTGATCGTGGGGACTGAAACCTCCGATGATGCCGGGGTGTTTCGCCTGCGTCCCGATCTGGCCATCGTCAATACGGTAGACTTCTTTACGCCCATTGTGGATGATCCCTATACCTTCGGCCAGGTTGCGGCAACCAATGCCCTAAGCGATGTCTATGCCATGGGGGCGGAGCCGAGAACCGCTATGAATCTCGTTTGCTTTCCGAAAGGGAAGCTGGACATCCAAATCCTTGGAGAGGTCCTTAAAGGCGGAGCGGACAAAGTAAAAGAAGCTGGGGCGGTTTTGGTTGGCGGTCATAGCATTGTTGATGAAGAGATCAAGTACGGGCTGGCCGTTACTGGGGTGATCCACCCCGACAAGGTCCTTCGTAATGTCGGCGTTCAAGAAGGAGACAGGCTTGTCCTGACTAAACCGTTGGGGACAGGGATTATTACAACAGCGCTTAAAAAAGGAAAGGCCTCTAACGAGAGCGTTCAAGCGGCGGTCTCTGCCATGACTGCTCTCAACAAAACGGCGTCTGACGTTATGCGGCACTACCCGATCCATGCCTGTTCCGATGTTACCGGATACGGCCTCTTGGGGCATGCTTTGGAAATGTCGACTGGAAGCAGCGTTACCCTAGTCCTCGAATCATCCAAGTTGCCTGTTCTTCCTCAAGCTGCAAGTCTGGCTAAGAAGGGCTATCTCACGGGTGGGTGTCAAAGGAACCGCGAATATCTAGAGGGTAAAATGACCATAGACACGTCCATCGAAAAAGGTCTCGTGGAGGCCGCCCTCGACCCTCAAACTTCGGGCGGCCTCTTGATTGCTCTGGATCAGAAGGATGCCCCCAAGCTGGTAAACGAGCTGCGGGAGAACGGTGTTGAGGCTGCTAATACCATTGGTTATGCCACTTCGTTGCAGACGGCCTGGGTCCGTTTGATCTGAGCTTGGTCCCCGACCATAATCCGTGCATAAGCCTGCAACTTCTTGAAACCCCTGGCCGTCGAGAAGGTGGTGGGTGGAAGGCGGAGTGAGTGATCGCACCGGAGCGTACGGAGCGGTACGTGAGGATGCAAACCCGAAGCGACAACGAAGCAAGCGCCCCTTATCGACGGATCAGGGCCCGACCTGTAGAATTGTAGCCCCAGATAAAAGATGCTAGGGAGTCTTATTTGCCTGGAGAAGGAAGGTGCCCGGTGGCGCCGCTGGTCTTCAAAACCAGTCTGGGGGTCGTAAGGTCCCCGGAGGGTTCGACT
>JBHHYU010000125.1:0-7078 GCA_046757725.1 Binatia bacterium | reverse complement strand
GCAAAGAAAAACATGACCCGATTTCTCCAAACTTGGCGTGCTTTGCGTCTTTGCGGGAGTTATCGTTTTGCCGTTTCCGTGAGCCACATTTTAACCGATAGCTGCAAACAGATGAGCTGTTTTTACCCAGCAAGCTGCGGGGAATTAACCCGTAGCGATTAACGCGGAGGGGCTCGCACGCTCATGGGACGAAAAGGATGGCGTCCTGAGACGATCATTCAATGGGCGGCTATCCTAGCCGTCTTTATTCTAGTCGTTTACCCGCTGTTGCTCTTGGTTTGGGGAAGCTTTAGGACCGACCTTCCCTTCAGGCCTGGCACCCACACCCTTAAGAACTACGCCACCATCTTTACCAGCAAGGCGGACCTTCGAGCGGTCTGGAACACGCTGGTGGTGGCCATTTCCGCCACGCTGCTCGCAACCTTTATCGGGACAACACTCGCCTGGATAACCGGTAGAACCAACACCCCTTTCCGGCGCTCTCTGGAGGTCTTTAGCATCTTCCCCTTCTTTCTCTCTCCCTTCATCGGCGCCCTTGCCTGGTCTGATCTGGCAAATCCAAGTAACGGCTTTCTCAATATTTTCCTAAGATTCTTTGTTGGGGGTGATGAAGGTCCCCTCAATATCTACACGATCTACGGAATGATCTTCGTCATGGGCATTTACTTTGCCCCCTATGTTTTTCTGTTTACTGCCAGCGCACTCAAGGCTATGGACCCGGCCCTCGAAGAGGCATCGAGAATTGCCGGGGTCAATACGTTTAAGACCTCGCTTAAGGTCACGCTCCCTCTGGTGGCACCGAGCATTCTTTCCGGGAGTCTGTTGGCCTTCGTCAACGCCGCAGAACAGTTCGGCATTCCCGGAGTCCTGGGCATTCCCAGCAAGACCTATGTCATCACCACCCGGATCTTTTTTAAAACCACCATGTACCCCTCTGACTACGCCATCGCAGCGGCCTTTGCCATGATCCTGATGATCCTCACGGGCATTGTTATTTATATCCAGAGGGGAATTTTGGGAAAAAGGTCTTACATTACGGTGACGGGAAAGGGTTACCAACCCCGTCTCATCAACATAGGCGGCTGGCGCTACGTCAGCTTCAGCATTTGCATGATCTACTTTCTCTTGGCCGTGGCCCTTCCGTACCTGGACCTTCTCCTTGCCTCCTTCCTGAGCTATCAAACTCCAAAGATTACCTGGGATCTCTTTACCCTGGAAAATTACCATCACATCCTCTTCGAATTTCCTATCACCTACCGGGCCATCCTCAACAGCATCACTCTAGCCACCGCCTCGGCAACGATATTAATGATCCTTACCTTTGTAATTTCCTATATCATTATCCGAACTCAAACTCCTGGGAGAAGAATCCTCGACTATTTCTCAACAGTGCCCATCGCCGTGCCCGGGCTGGTATTGGGAGTGGCTCTGCTTTGGACTTACATCACCAACCCGATCCCGATTTACAACACCATGTGGATCCTGCTCGTCGCCTATGTGACCCGGTATATCCCGTTTGGAGTCCGTGCGACCTCTTCTGCTCTCATTCAGATTCATCCGGAGCTTGAAGAGAGCTCCCGGATTCACGGAGGGTCCTGGCTTAGAACGATGCGAAAGGTAACGGTGCCGCTGCTCAAATCTGGAATGCTGGGAGGATGGATTCTCTGTTTTGTTGCCGTCATTAAAAACCTCAGTATCTCCATTCTCCTTTACGCCCACGGCACGGAAATCATTCCGGTGGCCATCTGGGCTCTGTGGTATGACGGTCAGTATCCTGACGTCGCGGCGATGGCAATGATCCAGACGATCTTAATCTATGTGGCTATTTATATTGCGATGAAGGCTACCAAGGCGGACTCTCTTCTCAAGCTGGCGTAAAATGGCTACGGTCAGAATCAAAAATCTGGTCAAGCGGTTTGGTTCCATCACTGCCGTCGATGGAATTGACCTGCTCGTGGAAGAGGATGAGTTCATCACGCTTCTAGGACCGAGCGGGTGCGGCAAAACCACAACGTTGAGATGCGTTGCGGGTTTCGAAGAACCAGACTCGGGAGAGATCACGATCGGCAACATGGTGGTCAGCTCGCCCTCAAAAGGTGTATTGGTGGCGCCGGAAAAGAGGGGCTTGGGAATGGTCTTCCAATCCTATGCCATCTGGCCCCACATGACGGTATTCAATAACGCGGCCTATGGTCTGCAGGCAAAAAAAATGCCTAAGAAGGAGATACAAGAAAAGGTTGAGAACGCACTTGCGATGGTAGGGCTCCAGGACCTGGGTCATCGGTATGCTACCCAGCTCTCTGGCGGTCAACAACAGCGGGTAGCGTTGGCCCGTAGCATTGCTGCCGAGCCTCAGGTTCTACTCCTTGACGAGCCTCTTTCCAATCTTGATGCCAAGCTGCGTGAGCGGATGCGCTTTGAGCTTAAAGAGCTTCAGCGCAAGACACGGATCACATCCATCTACGTGACCCATGACCAAGCCGAGGCTATGGTAATGTCAGATCGCATTGTGGTTATGAATGAGGGAAGGATCCAGCAGATCGGAACGGCCCGGGATCTCTATCAACGGCCGGCCAACCGGTTTGTGGCCGACTTTATTGGTCTCACCAACGTGTTCGTAGGAAAGGTCATCCGGGCCAACGGCCGCGACCTGGGAGAAGTCAGGATCGACCCGGGTATTGCTGTTGTCTGCCCTATACCGAATTCTTTCCGGCCTGGCGATGAGGTGGCGATCTCGATACGCCCTGAAAACATGAAGCTCCATACCGAGAACCCCCCAGACGGACGGAACATCTGGCAAGGAAAAGTGAAGCGTGGGGTCTATCTCGGTAACTTGGCCGATTACCAAGTCTCCATAGGAGAGAGGGAGATCAGGATCCAGACGGATGCCTCAATGGAGATTGCCGACGGGGCAAACGTCTTCGTTCAAGTGGATCCGAAAGAATGCCTGGTCATGAAAGACTAGGCCTGCCACCGTACCTCGGCATTTCAAAAGGCTTATTGTAGGCTGCCCCAATGTTTTTGGCGAAAAAACCGACGTAACCAAAAGATTTCTGGTGCCCTCGACGAAACTCCCTCATCATCTCCCTTCATTTCAATAGGCTCAGATTGCCCTATCATGCAGGCGCCGGCGAAGTTCCTCTGCGTGATACCGGGCTGCCGGGAGATGAGGATTAACCTTGAGCGCTCCCTCAAAGGCCCGCAGAGCTGCCAGGTCATTGCCGAGGGCAAGATAGATAAGGCCAAGCCCTGAAAGTGCCCCGAAGTGGTGCGGCTCAAGGGCCAAGGTACGCTCAATGTCATGTATGGACGCTGAGAATTCACGCATCAGATAGTAAACCGTAGCCCGTTTGTTCCAACCTTCGGCAAATTCGGGGTCGGTCTTGACCACCTCGCTGAAGGCGGCCAACGCTTTCGTATAGTTGCCTTGGGACAGTTCCTGTACGCCTTCGGACATGAGGGCATTCACCTGATCGTTTTCAGATTGCTGCCAGATGGACCAGATCGTAGCGGTAAGCTCCGCAGCTTCAGCGTTGCTGTGCGCGGTCTTAAGCCGGCCGAATAGGGCTTCAAGCCGATGGTCACGCTGGCTCGCTAGGGTGTGAAGTGGCGACAATAATACAGCAACCAGCATCAAACCTATGGCCTTACGGGTCATCTAACTCGAATCCAACGAGATGCAGTTGAAAGCGAATGCATCGCGCCGCACAACAATCGGCAGAGAAAGCAGCGGCCCCATGTGAGCCGCTGCTCCGTAAACATTCGGAACTCAGGATTCCGGTTTTATTTTTTCTTTTTCTTCGGTTTTCGGAACTTCTTATGACAGCCCTTGCATCTAATGCCCTTTGCCAAGACGGCTACCTTAGCTCCATCCTTGGCCTTGGCCGATTCAGCCAGCATTGCCGCCACCTCATGTATCGACTTCGCCTTCCCCGTGAAACTATTCCATTTTTTCCAGATCGCCGCCTTGGCTCTGGATTTTTCGGAGGTGCTTCCTTTAGGAAAGAGGTTGGGTATCTTTTCCATGTTTGCGGCAAGGATCGTCGCATTTTTCTCGATAGCAGCAAAGTCTTTTGCCTTTGCCGCCTTTTTAACCGCCTTGTAGGCTTTGCTGTTCGACTTCATGAGTTTGCGTCTTGTTTTGATCACGTCTCCCTGGGCAAAAAGCTGGGAGAAGGTGAATAGCAACACAAGAGAAAATAGCCCCACCCAAAAAGATTTTTTCTTAACCATCTGTTTTCTCCTTTCTTTCTACAAAATCGCGCACCGTTCTTTTGTTTTCCTCAAGTCATGAAAGCCAAAACACCGAACCCGGGGATCAGCGAGCCTGAATTTTGTATTAGGGGCGAATCTATCATTTTCGTATCTGCTGTCAATGCTAAAATGGCTCTCCGTTAATTAGCGTGGTTCCTCAGGAGAAAACCTTCCGGCCTGAGTCATGGTAGAACCTGCTAGAAAGGGGACGGATAGTAATTTAAAGGGTGAGCGATTGAGAAGACTGGATATGGTTCAGAAACCAGCCAATAGGAAATTACGGCGGAGAAAAGGCTACAGGTACCAGGTTAAGCCGGGGAACTTATCGCAGACAAAGATTCGGTGTTCCCGGCATTTCTAGACCTTGCCTTCGTCTGCAAGCAGTCTCTTTGCTTCTTCGTCTGATAATGTGTCTAATTCGGCCAACATGCGGGCCAGCTCTTTGTCCCCAGCCAATTTCGCGTCGTTCTGTATAATGATTTGGGCCATATCCGCAACAGTAGGGGATTCGAAGAGAGTCTTTATGGGCAGTTCCACTTTGAATGTGCTGATAACCCGTGAAATAACCCGAGTGGCTAGCAGGGAATGGCCGCCAAGATCAAAAAAGTTATCATGAATTCCAATCTTATCGAACGATAGGACCTTAGCCCAGATCTCTGCCAGCTCCTTCTCTACTTGAGTTCTAGGTGCAACGTAAGCCGTATCTAGTTTTGGTCTCGTATTGTCAGGCTCGGGAAGCGCTCGGCGGTCTATCTTGCCCGTAGGGGTGAGCGGGAAAGCATCCAGGGTCACGAAGACGGAAGGAAGCATATAATCGGGAAGCGTTTCGGCCAGTTTTCGTCTCAGTGTACTGGCAGTCGGAGCAGGTTGCCTGTACGGTACAAGATAAGCCACCAGCCGTTTGACACCGGCGCTTTCCTCTTGGGCCATCACGAATGCACTTTTAACAATATCCAAACTGACTAAAGCCGCTTCAGTCTCAGCGACTTCCACCCTGTAGCCTCTAATTTTGACCTGATTGTCTTTGCGCCCGAGGCGCACAAAGCACCCATCGGGCCTCATGCGACCGAGGTCTCCCGTGAGGTATACACGTGCCTCTCCACCGTCCGGATCTGGTAGAAATTTGGATTTCGTGAGCTCAGGTCTTCGCCAATACCCAGGGGAGAGGTACCGACTCTTGACAGCGATCTCACCAGGCTGGTTGACACCAACCTCTCTTCCTTCGTCATTAAGTAAAATAACTTCGATGCCTTCAACTGGGTAGCCGATCGGCACTATATTGGTGACAATCTGAGTCTCTTTATCGATGAAGTACTGTGTGACGGTTCCGGTTTCAGTGGTCGACATCCAGATACCCACCAGGCAGTCCCGAGGCAAATGCCTTTTGCACAAAGCTACATCTCTCTTGTAGACCAAGTCGCCACCGAAGGAGACGAGCCGTAGCTTTGGAAACTGTTGTTCTCCGCTCAGGGTATGGATGAAGTCCCGTATTCTCCCCATACTGAAAAAAGTGATTTCTTCCTCGATTAAGAAATTGGCCAGACTATGCATCCCCTCTCTCTTGACATCGAGTAGATGCAAGGAGGCACCGTTTAATAAGCCTGGGAAGATCCTCCTCACAGACGCACTGGCACAATAGGAGTGAGTAAGGCTTACTCGGTCGTGGGCACAGATGTGAAGACCATTCGTCGTCCTTAACACCCCATGCAGCAGATTGCGATGGTTCTCAACAACTCCTTTTGGTTGGCCTGTTGAGCCGGAGGTGTAGAGAATATAGGCGAAGGCTCCAGGTAATATCGTTAGACCGAGGTTCTTATCTGAGAGGTGAGAACCTATCTCATCTATGTTGGTGCCTGGGAGCATATCTTTGGACAATTCTCCGGCCAACGACAAATGCCTTTTGTCCGTGACAATGAAAGCTGCCTGTGAGTCTTCGAGCACATACCTGAGCCTTGTGAGGGGATAGGAAGGGTCCAGTGGCACGTAGATCTTTCCTGCCTTTAAAACGCCCAGAATCGCAGCAATTGCCGATGCTCCATGTTCAAACAGTAACGCCACGGGTTCGTTTCCTTTTCCCCGCTGTTCCAGGATGGCATGGGCCACACGATTCGCAGCCTTATTTAGCTCATCGTAGGTGAGTTGATGATCTCTGGTCTTGACCGCAAGACGATCAGGATACAGACGGACCATCTTCTCGAAACGATCCGGAATCGACTGTTCGATGTCCTCTTTCTTAAACTTAACGAAAGGATTAGTCGGGCGAACACGATCGCTTCGACTAGGCGGCTGCCGTAAAGCCGGATCAGCAACATCTCCGGAGAGATTACTCATTTCTAACTTCCTATGTCACTTGCCCGACTTGCTTTCGTCTGCAAGGAGTCTCTTTGCTTCTTCGTCTGATAATGTTTCTAACTCGGCCAACATGCGGGCTAGCTCTTTGTTCCCAGCCAATTTTGCCTTGTTATGTATGATGATTTGGGCCATTTCCGCAACAGTAGGAGATTCGAAGAGAGTTTTTATAGGCAGTTCCAGTTTGAATGTGCTTATAACCCGTGAAATGACCCGAGTGGCTAGCAGGGAATGGCCGCCGAGATCAAAAAAGTTATCATGAATACCCACTCGATCCACTCGCAGTACCTCTGCCCAGATCTTTGCTAAACGCTCCTCTGTAAGGCTTCTGGGTGCAACGAACGGAGTTTCCAGTTCTGGCCTTGAATTGTCAGGAAGGGGAAGGGCTTTTCGATCTACCTTTCCGTTTGACGTTAGTGGCAAGCTGTCCATTTTTACAAAGACCGAAGGGATCATGTAGTCGGGGAGCTTCTCT
>JBHHYU010000124.1:0-7112 GCA_046757725.1 Binatia bacterium | reverse complement strand
TTCTCATGACGCAACGTATCCGACTAGGGTTAGATTCTTTGATGGCTTGACAGGCGGGTGCTTATCTCTTTTTTCCCCCATCTAGTTTCACCCTGGTTATGCATTGACAAGCTCGGAGCATTCCAATATATATCCAATACCGTCCCTGAGCGGGCGTAATTCAGCGGTAGAATGCCAGCTTCCCAAGCTGGACGTCGCCGGTTCGATCCCGGTCGCCCGCTCCAACCTTTTCCAGCATTGATTATTGGGCAGCAGTTCTCCTCTCTACTTTTTTGTCGGTCACCGCTCTCCAACAGGTATGGACAGGGGTGGCAAAAATAGGATAATCAAGAGGTTAAAAAGGATTGTGAAAGGCTCCTCCTTGGGCCTGCAGGGAAGTCCCCACGGCCCTTACTTTTGTCCCTATGCCGCGTTTCGTCAGGTGTCCCGTCTGTCAAGCGGGTATTTCTTGGGAACGGAATCTGCACCTTCCTTTTTATTCCGAACACTGGAGTCCTATAGATCAGGCTGAGCCAAAGGCAAATATCGAATCCCGGGGGAACATGGCAAACCGTTGGCCCACAAACGCCATACCGAAGCCGAAGATGACAAGGGAGAGTTTTTCTGATGGCCATCCATCCTACTGCTATTATTGATTCCCGCGCCCACGTCCACGCGGAGGCTGCGATCGGTCCCTACGTGGTCATCGATGGGCCCGTTAAGATCGGACGTGGCACCCGGGTCCTACCCCACACTACCCTTACCGGGTGGACTGAGATAGGAGAGAATAACGAAATTCATTCCGGGGTGGTTCTTGGCGATGCTCCTCAAGATAAAAACTATCAAGGGGAAGAAAGCTACCTAAAAATTGGGGATCACAATATTGTGCGCGAGCATGTTCAGATCCACCGGGGTACGGCACCAGGGTCATCTACGTTAATTGGAAACCATAATTTTCTGATGGCCGGCGCCCATGTCGGGCACAACTGCAGGCTCGGGGATCATATTGTTATCGCAAATGGCGCCCTTCTGGGCGGCTATGCCGAGGTCGAGAATCTCGCCTTCATCTCCGGCCATTGTGTTGTGCACCAGTTTGTTCGTGTGGGAGAACTCTCTCTAATGCGCGGGCTTAGTGGTACCAGCCGAGACGTTCCTCCATACTCCATTGTAGATTGGCAGCACAGGGTACGTGGCGTCAATGTCATTGGCCTTAAACGGGCAGGATTTGGTGAGGACAGGATCCGTAAGGTCAAAAAGGCCTTCCGCATCCTGTTTCGGAAAGGCCGCAACCTCTCTTTAGCCGTCCAGGAAATCGAAACTCAAGGACAAAACTCCCCGGAGGTCCTCACCCTTGTGAATTTCATCAAATGTTCTAAGCGAGGAGTCTGCTTCGGGGCCTAGTGTCGAGGCGCAGGAGCACCGGAAGCAACGTCCTGGGGCTGAGAATTGCCGGGGCCAGGCGAACCTATGAAAACAACCGGCTGCTCACCTTTCAGGTGACGCGGGGTAATGAGATAGTTTCCCGTCACAGCCGGGTAAATTATATTGTCGGCCACATCTGCTCTTCCCGCGCTCAGCACGAAACCGAGTCCACCGGTAAGAAGACCCAGACCTGCATAGGTAACTTTCAAAGGGCTATAAAGGAGACTTGCAACCACAGAGCCAACACCGTATCCTAAATCCTCCGCGGGCGAAGGATTTACCACTTGAAGCGGAGGTTCACTGCGACCGGAAGACTCTGCTGCCCTCACGATCACAGGGGGTCGCATGAGCAAGATGAGCAAAGGAATGAGACCGAGCAATAAACCTTTCTGCCCATTCATACCATTTATCGTATACCACCGTTGCCTTCCACTGTCAAAAAAAACAGGTAACGAGCCATAATTGTTGAAGGGTTCAAAGGTATTGAAAGGCGTAGGTTCGCTAATAACGGCTGGCCCTCGGGCCAGGCCTTTTCGAGTGCCGCCAATAGGCCTCGTCCACCTAGGCGGTGCCCTGTCCACCCCGATGATGCTGATATCACGGTTCGGGCGACATTGCGACTTTTACGCTCCCGTTCCCACGCTCTTCATAACTCACCTCTCGACCGCGGAGCGAACCCTTACTCATGACCCCGTTGCAATGCTAGACTTCACATTGGAAAATTGATTAAGTCCGTAGGCTCTGGAGGTGGCTCCCATGAAGAAATATTTGTTTTCGGCTGGTGCCTTAATAATTCTTCTTATCGGTTTTATCTGGGTTGGTCCCAAGGGATTTGCCGTTAAGGAAACCCCCTCTATTCCTTTTCAACTAGCCAAAGTGCAAAAGGGAGATATTTTTTCTCGCGTTACAACCACAGGAATGATCAATCCGGTTCTGTCCGTTACCGTGAGTACCCAGGTATCCGGAACTATCGAAAAACTCTTTGTCGATGTGAACTCGGTGGTAAAAAAAGGGCAGGTCATTGCTCGCCTGGACCAGGATCTTTTCCGTGCCAAGGTCCTTCAGGCCCGTGCAAATCTCGAGAATGCACTGGCGAATCTCGCCAAGGAGCAGGCCGGCGTCAAGATGCTGAAAGATCAGATTGCGGCGAGTATTGCCGAGAGCAAGGCTTCCTATAAAAATCTCGGAGAAAAATATAAGCGAGCCGATGAGCTCTATAAACGGAAACTTATTTCCAAAGACGAATATGATACCGCAAGGACTGAATGGGAGATGGCCGGGGCGCGTTTTAAAGAAAGTACAGCTCGTGTGGACGAAACGAAAGTTAAACAAGCCTTTCTCAAAGTGGCGGCGGCTCAGGTGAAGCGGACAAGGGCAGAACTGGAGCTGGCTCGGGTTACCTTGAACCGCAGTGTGGTGCGGGCCCCGGTCTCGGGCATTATCATCCTAAAGAATGTGGAAGCAGGCCAGACGGTAGCGGCAAGTCTCCAGTCTCCACCTCTTGTCACCATCGCTGATCTTAACCAGATGAAAGTGGATGCTTGGGTGGATGAGGCGGACATCGGAAAAATACGCGTCGGGCAGGAGGTAAAATTCCAAGTAGATTCCTACCCTAGCCGTTCGTTCAAAGGTAAGGTAGTGAAAATTTATCCATCTCCCCAGGTACAGGAAAACGTGGTCATCTACGATACGGAGATCCATGTGCCGAATGCGGACCTGGCCTTGAAGCCGGGAATGACAGCTAACGTAACCATAGTCTTGGCCAAGAAACATAATGTTTTGATGGCTCCTATTACCGCTTTAAAAGTTCGTAAGCGGGACCTCCGTAAGGTGTATCCGGAGCTTAGACGGCACCGGAGGAGCACCAGGAGAAGTCCGAAAGACAGAGCAGCAAGGGCCCAGAGGCGGCTTCTGGAGAGGAAGGGTAGGAAGGATAGAATCTGGATCTATAAAGACGGCAAACCCAAGAGGGTACACATCCGGTTCGGAGCCACAGATGCAAGGTATATGGAGATCACCGAAGGATTAAAGGAGGGGGATAACGTAATCGTAGGGATTAAGGCCGAGGCAGTACGCAAGCAGGCTGCCTCAACCAGCAGAAGGGGATCTCGGGTCCGGACACGTATCTTAGGTGGGTTCTAGCTGATGGGTGATGCTCCTATCATTGAGATTGAAGACCTAAGCAAGGTGTACGATCTCGGTGAACAGCAAGTGCCTGCCCTAAAAGGTGTCTCCCTCAGGATATTCCCGGGTGAGATTGTTGCCCTTATGGGCCCTTCCGGTTCGGGGAAGTCAACTTTGATGAATATCCTCGGCTGTCTCGACCAGCCGACCTCGGGCCGCCTTCGTATATTGGGGAGAGAGGTAGTCAGTTTCTCTCAGGACGAGATGGCGTTTTTGCGTAACCACGAGATCGGATTTGTCTTCCAGAACTATAACCTCCTCGCAAGGACGACCGCCATAGCAAATGTGGAGCTTCCCATGCTGTATAACGGGGCCACTCGAGATGTCCGCGAAGAGAAGGCAAGGGCATTATTGGATATGCTAGGGCTTAAGGAAAGGGAAGACCATCAACCAACTCAACTTTCGGGAGGACAGCAGCAGAGGGTGGCCATTGCCAGGGCCCTATTGAACAGCCCACGGCTTATTCTGGCCGATGAGCCGACCGGTAATCTCGACAGCAAGACAGGTAAGGAAATCATCGATCTATTCAAGGACCTGAACCGGGAAAAGGGAATCACTCTGGTCATTGTCACTCACGACCCTGAAGTCGCTTCTCATAGTCACCGCATTATCCATTTTAAGGACGGTCTCGTTCAAGGAGAAGAGATGGGATCGGAGAGCCGTTCTGCGTCAGCCAATAAAGTTCAACGGCAGTCCCTCACGGAGAAGAGGAGTTTTGGTTCGGACGTCTCGGCAAATATCCGAATCGCTTTTAAATCTTTACGAGTCAATAAACTGCGTTCCGGACTCACCATGTTAGGGGTTATCATCGGGGTAGCGGCGGTCATCGCTATGGTGGCCATCGGGGCAGGGACCAAAGTAAAGATCGCAAAACAGATGGAGAGGCTCGGGAGCAACCGTCTGAGTGTTTATTCGGGATCCTTTACCCGCAGCGGTAGACGTGTAGGGATGGGTAGCATGACGACGCTGACGGCTGCAGACGCCAAGGCTATTCTGGCGGAAGTCCCTGGCGTAAGGGCAGTAGCACCCAGGGTAAGAGGTTCCGCGCAGATTATCTACGGCAACAAGAACTGGCTCTCCGCCTTTACCGGTACAACTCCGGAATACCTCGGCATCATGAACTGGGAGATCGAGGCGGGTTCAAACTTTACGGCGGAGGATCTGGCGCTGAACAGAAAAGTCTGCATCCTCGGGAAGACAGTGGTCAAAGAACTGTTCGGTACGCAGTATCCTATTGGCCAGACCGTAAGGATCAAACGTATCCCCTTTGAGGTGATTGGCGTGCTTAAGGAACGAGGGAGTTCCTCTAGGGGTACGGACCTCGATGATATTGTCTTTCTGCCATTACGGACCGCCCAGAGAAAAATTCTTGGAATCCATCATATCCAGAGACTCGAGATCAGCGCCGTAAGCCGGATCGCTACTTATCAAGTCAAGAAAGATCTCGCAGATCTTTTACGCAAGCGCCATAAGATCACCGGGGCAAAACCGGATGACTTTAGAATAAGGAATCGGACGGAGATCATCCAGGCGGCCGACGAGGCAACAGCGACACTTTCTTATCTTCTCATAGGTATAGCATCGGTTGCCTTGATTGTAGGCGGCATCGGAATTATGAATATCATGCTGGTCTCGGTAAAGGAACGAACGCGGGAAATTGGAGTCCGAATGGCAGTGGGCGCAAGGCGGCGCGATATCCGGAGGCAATTTCTCACCGAAGCCATGGTGTTAAGCCTGGTGGGAGGGGCTATGGGCATTATCGTTGGGGTCAGCGCTTCACGCGCCCTCTCTTATTTTGGCGGTTGGGAGACGCTCGTTTCCGCCAGCGCAATACTATTGGCCTGTGGTGTCTCTGCCGCCATCGGTATCTTTTTCGGTTATCATCCGGCCAACCAGGCAGCCAAGCTCAACCCCATCGAGGCCCTCCGCTACGAGTAGAACTCTGTGATCGTCATGGCCCGCGAAAAGCAGGTCCGGGGGTGTCTTTTGTACTACTGATATTCTATGGGATCTTTGAGTACGATAATCTCCATCTCATGGGTCAAGGTGTCCTTGGAAAACTGAGCGAAGTTTTCGTTGATTTTGCGGACCCGAGAAAAACCCTTAGCAAACTCGTCCGCAAAACCCTCCCAGCGGTAGTGATAGGGGATGGCAACTCTCGGTTTGACCTGTGCCACAACCTTCGCAGCATCCTCTGAAGTGATCCGGTAACCTCCCTGTCCAAGCGGAACCAAAAGCACATCGATCTTTCCCATCATTTTGATCTGCGCCTCATTCAGCAAGTGACCCAGGTCACCCAGATGCGCAATGCATATTCCATCCATCGCAACCACAAAGACGGCATTCTTGCCACGAGCTAATCCCATCTCGCTATCATGGTAGGTCGGTACCGTATAGATTGAAACGTCACGAACGGTTCTGTGAATCCGGTTCCAATCTTCGGTACGAGGGTTGAGTCCGTGAAGCACAAGGGGGTTCCCTTTGGCCATCCAGATAAAGCTGTGGTTCCGATGCAGATGGCTCGTGGTAACCACGTGAGGAAAGATCTCTTCCTGCGCTATTCCCCTCCCATGAGGATCCATCAGGACCTTAGTCCCCCGGGAAGACGTAAGAAGAAAAGCTGAATGGCCGAACCACTGGATCTTTATTGTTTGGGAATGGGTAGCGGTGGGGATGATTCGAAAAGGCCAATTTCCGACCAGCTCTGATTCATGACAGAAGGCCCAAATCAGTTCCGGCATGAAAACCGGGAAAAAAAGGATCATTAATAATGTAGAGGCGATAAGGCGCCGGCACAGGGCCCCCCGGCTACTAGCATAAGTCTGAACCTGCAGCACGAACACTGAAAACCTGATGATGTTAGCATTCAGCCATCGGCACTCAGCGTCTTGCTCCGTGAACCGGTGACTGAGTGCCCACTATTTTTACCGCGACAGTATGCCACGGTCGCCTGTTATGTCAAATCTGAAAGCCTTGCCCCGCGCAAGCTTTTACTACTTTCCGTTTCCCGATTTGCCAATGCGTAAGGCCACATTATAGCTTCACGCGTTAATGTCGCCACTGGTTGCGAAAAGTTGTTATTTTAGGTCATTTGTGTCTCTATGGCGACAAAATTTGTCGCCGGCTCGATGATTCAGGGGTCTCCACCGTTCTATCTCTAATGGAAACAACCGAGCCATAGAAATCCCGCCGCACACAAAAAAGTGAGTTGACCCTCCTACTTGGACCACCTCGAATCTCCACCGATCCCCATTATATTTCAACCAGTTCCAGTCGGTCCTCATTGCTATCCAGTTCTCCTGAACTCCCGGCAGATCAGGATTTTAGAATGGAGAACAATGGAACAGCCAGCGGTCCCTTCGAGGACTCCGCCAAAGAAACTCACCGCCGGCGCCAACCTACCTAGCATGGCATGAATTTTGTAGATGAACGGCATAATGGCTTACCCGTACAACATGGATGTGAGATCATTATGACCCCACCGCAAGTTCGAGAACTAGCAGCGTTTGACATCGACAGGCTCCGCA
>JBHHYU010000123.1:0-7358 GCA_046757725.1 Binatia bacterium | reverse complement strand
CGTCGAGGCACAGACTCATTGACTCAGGCCGGAAGGTTTTCTCCTGAGGAACCACACTGATTAACGGTGAGCTAGAGTGATCTTGACCGCCCTTAAAAAATTGACCATAATAGTTATGTCGATTTGTCCTGAAAGGTAACTTGATGAAAACGGCAACCGTATCAAAACTCAAAGCGTCTCTCAGTGAATTCCTGCGACAGGTAAAGGCAGGGGAGGAAGTGTTAGTCACCGAGCGCGGCCGGCCCATTGCCAAGATCGTGCCCACTATAGGCTCTATGACACTGCCCGGCTATCTGGCTGAGCTGGAAAGACAGGGACTGATCAAACCTGGCTCTAGGAAGTTGCCTAAAAATTTCTGGGCCATGCCTCGACCCAAGGACACTAAGGCGTCCATTTTAAAGGCTCTCTTACAGGAAAGAGAGAGCGGTTGGTGAAGTTCTGGGACACCTCGGCAGTTGTTCCGCTTTGTGCCGGCGAACCGGAGTCTTCGGCTGTTAAAGCGATCCTGGTCAAAGATACCTCGATGGTTGTCTGGTGGGCAACACGAACCGAATGTATCTCGGCCCTCATGCGGCAAACTCGTGAGGGAGGTTTAAGTGCGGTGGGGGAAAGACAGGCACGCCATGTGTTGGCAACCCTCAGTGAGAGCTGGATCGTAGTGCTGCCGGCCGAGACCCTTCGAGAAATGGCGGAGCGGTTGCTGGCAGTCCATCCTTTGAGGGCCGCCGACGCTTTTCAGTTAGCTGCTGCGTTGCAATGGTGCCAAAGGCAAACTAAAGACATGCCCTTTGTCTCCTTCGACGTGCGGTTACGTGAAGCCGCGTACAAAGAAGGGTTTTCTATCTTACCTCACGAATGAAAAGCAGCAGGATTGGACATTCCCTACTTCGTTACGTTCCTGGTCCTTGTTTTTGGTATGGTTATGGTCTTTCTTATCAGCAGGGGATTCAAAAAAGAAGGCAAACAAAACAGAGAAAATTAGCCTCACCGGCCATTTGCGAATCCGCTGGTCAACAGAATATCCCCCAGGGTCATTAGCAGATATCCTACGCTCACGTAGGCGTTGAAGTCGAAGAAGGCCCGGTTGATCCGCGAAAAGTCATCCGGCTTGACCAGACGGTGCTCCCAGATCAGGATCCAGGAGACGGCGGCGATGCCGCACCAGTAAACGATTCCCAGCCCGGCGCTTAGCCCTACCAGACCCAGGAAGATCACGGTGATGAGATGAAATAGACTCGACAGCCTCAACCCTACGGTTACACCGAATCGGGCGGGGATAGAGTAGAGACCGTGGCTGCGGTCGAAGTCATAGTCCTGGAGGGAATAGATGACATCGAATCCGGCCAACCAGAAGAGGACAGCCAGGCCGAGGGAGAGTGGGGTTGCGAGATCCGCCGGGCTGTTCGGAAAACCGGTGATGGCGATCCACGCCCCCGTGGGGGCCAGTGATAGGGCAAGGCCGAGAAAGAGATGAGAGGTCCAGGTGAAGCGTTTGGTAAGGGAGTAGAAAAAAATGATCCCTAAAGCAAAAGGGGAAAGGCCAAGGCAGAGGGGGTTCAATTGGTACGCAGCAAAAATAAAAACCGACGATGCAAGAATTGTGATGAGGACGGCCTCCCGGGGTTTCACTTTGCCTTGAGGCAGCTCCCATCCCCGAGTGCGCGGGTTCATTGCATCCAGCTTCCTGTCGGCCAGGCGATTGAAGCCCATGGCGGCGCTTCTGGCCCCAACCATGGCAATGAGTATCCACACCAGCATGCCGAGGGTAACCGGATGGGTAGGCCAGGCCAAGGCTACCGAGGCCAGGGCAAAAGGTAATGCAAAGATCGTGTGGGAGAAGCGGATGAGCCGCGCGTAGTCGTACAGCCGTTCCGTTATACGGATATCGTGCTCGTTGCTCGTGCTCGTAGGTGGCCCGTGCTCGTAACTACTCATACCTATTCTTGATCTAGGGACTGTGCCGGACGAGTCACGATATCCCCAGCTTTTCCCAGATCGAATCAATGTACTTTTTTGTGGTCTCGTCCATCACAATGGGGCCGGGCCACTCTCGATCGAAACCCTCGCTTTTCCATTTTCTAGTGGCGTCGATCCCTACCTTGGAGCCATAGCCCATGAGCGGCGCGGCGTGATCCAAGATGTCGACCGGTCCTTCAACGAAAAGGATATCCCGTTTGGGATCAATGTGGTTTCCCACAATCCATGTGACTTCAGCGGGATCATGGACGTTTACATCGTGGTCCACCACAATGATGATCTTGGTGAACATCATCTGGCCCATCCCCCAGAGCCCATGCATGATCTTCCGCGCCTGGGCGGGATATTCCTTCTTGATGGAGACGATGGCCAGGTTATGAAAGACCCCATGGACCGGAAGGTTCATATCGACAATCTCCGGAAAGGTCAGGCGCAGGAGGGGGAGAAAGATTCTCTCGGAGGCTTTGCCCAGGTAGGCATCTTCCATGGGTGGACGCCCAACGATCGTCGTGGGGTAGATGGGGTCTTTCTTGTGGGTGATACAGGTGACATGAAAGGCCGGGTAGTCATCCGCCAGGGAATAAAAGCCGGTGTGATCGCCGAAAGGCCCCTCTTTTCGTAACGGCTCTGAAGGATCGATGTAGCCCTCAATCACGATGTCGGAATTCGCCGGTACATCCACATCCACCGTTATGGCCTTGACCAGTTCTAACCTCTTCTTTCGGAGAAAACCGGTAAAAAGCAGCTCGTCGATCTGATCCGGCAGGGGTGCCGTGGCCGCATAGATAAGCGCCGGATCTCCGCCGAGACAGGCCGCCAGTTCCATCCTCCCTTTCTGGCCCCTTTGCCGTTGAAAGTGCCGCGCGCCCACCTTGTGGAGATGCCAGTGCATGGCGGTCGTGTGGTTGTCGAAGAGCTGCATGCGATAAAGCCCCACATTGCGGTTGCCCTTATAGGGCTCCCGTGAGATCACCATGGGAAGTGTGATAAATGGTCCCCCGTCGCCGGGCCAGCAGGTGAGGACCGGAAGCGCATTCAAATCGGGGTTCTGCTGGATGACCTCCTGACACGCGCCTTCTTTCACCACCTTGGGAGCGATCGCTGCCAGGTGGGCCATCTCAGGCAGCATCCGGAGTTTTTCCCATAGGGAGCCCGGAGGCTTTGTCTGTGTGAGGCGGTCGATCTCCCGGGCGATCTCTTCAATGGCTTCAACTCCCAGAGCCAGGGCCATACGTTTGGCGGAGCCGAAGGCGTTGATGAGGACAGGGATCTTCTTGCCCACGACGTTTTCAAACAGAAGAGCCGGCCCGCCGTTTTTCATGACACGATCGGCAATCTCGGTGATCTCCAGTTCCGGCTTGACCGGGTAGGTGATGCGCTTGAGCTCTCCCCGCTGTTCCAAAACTTGAACGAACTCTTGCAAGCTGTTATAGGCCATGGTTGGAGGGTACCCTTTCCCTAACCTGATAGGAAGTGACTAAAATCAAATAAAAACCTTTAATCCGAGAGATGCTACGAAGTCAAGGATGCGAAACCGGCCAGGGCAGGGCCCCACTCCGATGTCGCCTGGGCGCTCCCGAAGGTGGGCGACTGCCTTGCTGCTCCTCGGGATGACTTTTCTCGCCTACCTCCCCGCGACACGCGGCGGGTACATCTGGGATGACAAACGGTACATCACCGAAAACGTCACCCTCCGGTCTACCGAGGGGCTCCGGCAGATCTGGTTCGAACCCCAGTCAACCGCGCAGCACTACTACCCCGTACTCTTGACTGCCTTCTGGATGCAGTTTCGGCTGTGGGGGGTGGATCCCTTAGGTTATCACATCACCAATATAGCTTTGCACGCCGTCAATGCCGTGCTGGTATGGCTGCTACTTAGCCGCCTGAGTCTCCCCGGTGCCTTCCTCGCGGCGGCGCTCTTTGCCCTCCATCCGGTCCACGTGGAGTCCGTCGCCTGGATCACCGAGCTCAAGAACGTCTTGTCGGGCACGTTCTCCCTGCTCACTCTTCTAGCCTGGATGCGCTTCCTCGGGACCCGCCAGTGGCAAGGCTATGCCCTGACGCTTTTCCTGTTTCTCTGTGCCATGTTGAGCAAAACGGCCGTCGGCGCCCTCCCGCTTATCCTCTTACTTCTCGCCTGGTGGAAAGGCCCCAATGGATGGCGACATGAGCTGTGGCGCGTGGTGCCGTTTCTAGCCATCAGCGGGGTGCTCGGGCTGATAACCGTGTGGAAGGAACACCTGGGTGGAGACCCGGGCGGTCTCCCGCCGCCCTTATCCCTGGCGGAGCAGGGGCTGTTGGCAGGTCGGGCGCTGGGGTTTTATGCCGGGAAGCTGCTCTGGCCGGCGACCCTCATGCTCATCTATCCCCGGTGGGAGATCGACGCCCATGCCCCGTGGCAGTATGCCTTTCCGCTGGCTGCCCTTGCCGTGCCACTGGGGCTGTGGTGGTTCCGGCAGCGGATCGGGAGGGCGCCGCTGGTGGCGGTCCTGTCCTTCACCATCGCCCTGGGACCGGCCCTTGGGTTTGTGCCTTTCGACTTCATGCGGCTATCTTATGTGGCCGATCATTTCCAATACCTGGCGAGCATCGGTCTGATTGGGCTGGTTGCCGGCGCGGTGGTCCAGACCGCCGACCGTCTTGGACTGTCGCAACGTTGGATGGGTATTGCCGGCGCGGGGGTCGTGCTGCTCGCCTTGGGGGTCCTGACCTGGCACCAGGGGCGGCTTTATCAGGATGAGGCGACGCTCTGGCGGGACAACCTGGCCAAGAACTCCCAAGCGTGGATGGCCCAC
The DNA here is from genome assembly GCA_046757725.1 of Binatia bacterium. GTDB lineage: Bacteria > Desulfobacterota > Binatia > UBA9968 > UBA9968 > JBHHYU01. The sequence continues at coordinate 2,586 of JBHHYU010000123.1, read as the reverse complement.
TTCGGTCTGGGCAATGTCTTGGCCCGTCGCGGTGCGTTGAAGGAGGCAGTCACACACTATCGGCAGGCGGTGCAGATCAATCCTGCTGATGGCTCTTTGCACAACAATCTGGGCAATGTCTTGGTGCGGCGCGGCGAGTTGAAGGAGGCGGTCAAACACTACCGGCAGGCGGTGCAGATAAATCCTACCGATGCCGAGGCCCACAGCAATTTAGGCCTTGCCTTGGCCCGTCGCGGTAAGCTGGTCGAGGCGGTCAGACACTACCGGCGGGCGCTGCAGATCAATCCTGCTGATGCGCTTGTGCACAACAATCTGGGCAATGCCTTGGTGCGGCGCGGTGAGTTAGAGGAAGCGATCAGACACTACCGGCAGGCGGTGAAACTCAGCCCGGTGAACAGTGAATTCTACTTTAATCTAGGTAACGCTTTGGTCAAGCAGGAGCGTCTCGACGAGGCCGTGGGGCAGTTCCAGCAGGCTGTGAAAATTAAACCGGACTTTGCGGAGGCCTACCACCATCTAGGCCGGGTCGTGGCAGCCCAGGGCCATCTGGATAAGGCGATTGAGTACTTTCGGCAGGCCCTGCGCATTCAGCCGGAATTTGCCAAGGCTCATGAGAGCTTGGGCCAGGCGCTCGCCGAGCAAGGTAAGAGGGACGAGGCGGTCAAACATTACGAGGAGGCCTTGCGGATTATGAAGTCAAGTCGCGAGGCATCCGGGCAACGCTGATTCCATTGAAGAAGCGTTCGGGTCATCCTCGCACCCGCCGCCTTCTCGACAGCCGGGGTTTTTAAGGTGCTGCAAGCTTACGCACGGATCATGGACTTGCAACCCATCTAGAAGTTTGTGAGAAGAGAGTGATATGCTCCTGATAGCTCTCACCCTGGGCCTCGTGACGGCCATTGCCACCGTGCTGGGTAGCTGGCTGGCTATCCTGAAGCATGAGCCGTCGAATCGGTTCACGGCTGGGGCCCTGGGCTTTAGCGGCGGATTTGTTCTGGCTGCCGCCTTGTTGGAGATGGTTCCGGAAAGCCTGGAGCGCGGAAGCTGGACGCCGGCCTTTATCGCCCTAGGCTATTTGCTCGTCTTCCTGCTCGAACAACTCCTCAATGTCCACCTACACCGGCTTCCCGAGGAAGGCCATCCCTCGGATATTCCGTTGGCCACGGGCCTGGCTTCTCTCGTGGCCTTCAATACCCATAACCTCATTGACGGCCTGGCAATCGGCGCCGGGATGGTCGCTGATGCCAAGTTGGGGATCGTTATCTTCCTGGCCGTGCTGCTTCACAAGGGTCCTACCGGTTTTGTTCTAGCCGCCATTATGAGGAGTGCCGGATGGAGCCGTGGAGGGGCGGTTATGGCCGGGCTCAGCCTGGGGCTGGTAACCATAGTGGGCGTTGCCCTACCTTTCTGGCTTGGGCAGATAAGTCCGTTTCTTACAACTGCGCTGCTGGCCCTAGCTGCGGGGAGTTTTATCTATCTTGGAGCCACCCTGCTGGTTCCCCTCTCTGAGGCCGGGAAGTCCATCTGGATAACACTTTTAGTTATTGTTGGTTTTGCGGTTTTTGCCGTCAGCAACTGGATTACAGGGCTGTTTTTGTAGAAGTCGGAAGTCAGGATCTTTCTTTCCCGCGTCTTCCTCGTCGATCCTGAATGCTGCCCTATCTCTAATGTCTCCCGCACCGTTGATTTTAGTCTAGATAGTGCAGCGTCACGTCACAGGTTGCCAGCCTTTCTTCCGCCTCGCGGATCCTGTCGGTAGTTCCAAGATCCTGCCAGTAGCCCTCGAAGGGAAAGCCATAGAGCAGTTCGCCCTGGGTTAACATCTTGGGATAAGTGCTTTTGGTGATGCTGAATCCGCCGGGAGATATTGAGGAATCAGACGCTAGATAATCGAAGACCCTCGGGTTCAAATACTGGACTCCCGTGAACATGAATTCGGCGAGAGGGCCGACAGTGTGACTTCGTGGGGCTCTGTGGCCCAAAAAGCTCTGAATCCTGGAATCCCGCGAGGTCGCGATGGTCCCGTAGGAAGCGGCCCGGCGGTCCGATCTTAAGACCAGTGTTGCTGTTGCTTTGTGTCTTCGATGCTCATCAAACAGGTCCGCCAAGGGGAGATCAATCATCACGTCACTGTTTATGGCGATGAACGGCCTATCCTCCAGAAAAGCTCTGGCCTGAAGGAGCCCGCCGCCAGTGTCGAGTAACTCTTTCTCCCTGGAGTAGGTGATTTTGAGTCCTAGTTTCTTTCCATCTTTCAGGTGCTCCTCGATCATTTCACCCAGATGATGGAGGTTGATAATGATCTCTCTGATCCCGTAGTGTCTGAGAAGACATAGGGAATACTCAATCATGGGTCGGCCGGCCACAGGAACCAGGGCCTTGGGAAGTTTTTCGGTCAAAGGCCGAAGGCGCTCACCGTAGCCGGCGGCAAAGACCATGGCCTTCATGAAATTCCTCCGTCCCCTCGCTCCTCGGGGGTGAGTTTTCGGACCATAGACAATGAGTTAAGTAGCCTCAGGTAACACGTTCTTGGCTGCGGCCGATACTCGTTTCGGGGAAGGGAGCCTTCCGGCCGCAGGCAATAGG
>JBHHYU010000122.1:0-7473 GCA_046757725.1 Binatia bacterium | reverse complement strand
ACCGCCGCGCTGCTACGTACGTGGACAAGATCTTAAAGGGCGCCAAGCCTGCAGACCTGCCCGTCGAGCGGCCTGCAAAATTCAACCTGGTCGTCAATCTGAAAACGGCCAAGCAACTCGGCATCACGATCCCGCCGACCGTCCTCTATCAGGCGACCAAGGTTATCCGGTAGCGTGTCGCCGCGTGATGGTGTGGTTGCGTGAGCCAGTTGGCCCGATACTTTATCAAAGGTTCCCAGTTATTCTCAGGCAAGGTCAGTAGAGGCCCCGATACGTGGCGGGGGATGTTTCAAAAAGAACCAAGGCCGCTAGCCTCATTCCTCAACCCGCAGCACGAACGGGGCGAATCCTCCTGAGAGCTTCCGCTTCGGCGGCCTGTGCTCGATAGAGGTCCCATCGAAGCTGAAGGTTCATCCAGAATCCCGGCGTGTTTCCGAAGAACCTCGCTAGCCGCAAAGCGGTAGCCGGAGTGATTCCACGCCGGCGGTTGATCAATTCGTTCACTCTGTGATAGGGAACCTGAATGCGACGGGAAAGGTCTCGCTGGGAAAGTCCCATGGGCTTCAGAAATTCCTCCAACAGCATCTCGCCGGGATGCGTAAGTTGTCGATGTGTAGGCAGCCGAACCATCACTGTCCTCCTCTGTATCGGCCTCTAATGGTAGTCCACGATTTCTACCTCCGCTGGACCTTCGCCGGTCCTCCGGAAGCAGATCCGGTATCGCTGATTGATCCGCACAATGACCGGGTTGCATCTGAAACCTACCCTACTCCCGTCGCTTGAGCACTCGGAGGAAAGCGGCCGGTGTCAAGACCGGTATACCTCTGAAGGACTTTAAGCGAAGGAGGTGCTCGTCCCCAGTCACGATATGGCTAGCGTGTCCTGTAATGGCGCACTCCAATACCCGGTTATCCGGCGGATCTTGATGGATGATGGCAAGTCTCTCTTCAGGTTCTACCATGTGGGCAAGCAAGGGTAGCAAGGCCAACACCTCTTGGACCCGAGCCGTTGGCAAAATTCGTAGCCGCCGATAACTCAGCACGCGGCGGAGCTCAGCCAGCAGGTCTGGGCTGGTCAATAGAACGAATTCTCTATCGATTGCGGCATCAAGAACTGCCCGTGGTGCGCCGCTCCACCCGATGCCGGAAATGATAGTGTTTGTGTCCAGGACTCCTCGAATCACCCAAGGCCTCGAGCAGCCTGGATGGCCTCATCTACTATCTCGATGGGAAGCCGATTCTTTTTGACAGCCCGGCGGATTTCCCGTAAAGCTTGATGCAAACGTGTCTTAAGCTTTCCCTCAGCGAGTGCCTTAAGAGCAGTAAACTCTTCATAACTTACTAGGACTGCTGTCTTACCGGCACGCTTCGTAATCACCACCGGTTCTCCCCTTGTTACCACCTCGTCTATCAAGGCGCCAAGGACCGGTCGCGCTTTATTGACACCGAGTACTTTAGGCATTGGTGATCCCTCCTGATCAAGATTACTGTTAACATTAATGTATGTCAAATGGCCCGTTGTGAAGGGGGAAAAGGAAACAACGCTGATCGAGCAATTTCCAGGGAAAGGATACTTCCATTTACCCCGGCACGCTAGAGTACCAATGGCGTATACTGTCCCCAGAAATACGCGGAGCAATAGGTGTAGCATGCCGCTTGCTCACGATTGTCCGGCGACTTGGCAGGCTCTTAAAGGTCGATTTCACCCCAGGATGCATCTCTAAACGGAATGGCCCGTCCAAACCAGCGGGCGGCCCTGCTACCACCGCAATTTTATTACTTGCGGTTCGCTACCGCTTCTCGGAATGATTACGAAAAGGGTGTCTTTACGTGCGCTCAAAACCTCCAAGTCAGTAAACCCGAAACCCCTGAGGATTTGCTGCATGGTCGGCAGAGCGGCTGCGATAAAGACCCTGTCCTTGGCGTGCTGGGTGCGCAGCCGGCGGACCAGATCATCCACTGCTTTCTCATGGGAGGGATGGTTGTTGATCGTGATATTCAGTGCCTTCGCAGTCGGCTCAGCGGTTTGTACGACCCAAGAGGTCTTGGTTGAGTAAATGACATCAATGCCGGCGTCTATGAGCATGCGAGCCAATGCCTTCGCCTTTCCCCTCCCCACATCCGTCAACCCCGTCCTAGCCAGATCTCTTTGAGCATAATGCACAACGTACAGCACTTCCTGTGCGTTGGCTTCGGCTCCATTTGCGCCCAGTGTCACTGTTAGTGTAAGCGCAGCGAGAATCAGTAGGGCCAGTCCTCGATTCTTTGTTGTTTTCATCCTGATTTGCCCCTTTCATTCTGCAAATTTAGGAAACAAAAAAAACCAGCACACTCTGGCGATAAAATCGCAAAGAACGGCTGGCTCTGAATTATCCATTTTTCCCCTCCCAGGAACGTCTCCGTCCCTCTATATGCGTCGCGGCCCTTAACATGTCAGGTGAAAGATTTGCACAACTCGTGCCAATGCCGGCTCGTCTTCAGTAGAGGCCTACAAGTTGGCGTCTATCTTCGACTTTTTAGATTCTTGTTGAGTTAAGCGGAAGAGTTAGGTGGTGGTGGATGTTTCAGAGTGGAACAGTGCTTTTCATTCTGTTTCATTCTGCAAAGCGGGCTAGATTCTTACCGATAGAATGTTCAACAGAGCGACTTTAACAAAGTTTTTTGCGCCACGACGCCATGGCGCAAAAAAATATTTTCCTATTTTCTCTGAACTTGGCGTGCTTTGCGTCTTCGCGCGAGTGATCATTTCTCCGATTCTGTAATCCAAGATTCAAGCGGAAAATTTCAAATATGTTTGGTTAGATCTTGTACTCTTTAATCCGCCGCCACAATGTGGTTCGGCTGATTCCCAGATCTTTGGCGGCCAGACCGAGGTTGCCCTGGTGGACCAGGAGCCGTTCCATGATGAGGTCCCGTTCCATTGCGGCCAGCCCCTTTGCGGGAGTGGAGCTTGAAAGGGAGGACTTACTATCCAAATCCAAGAGGAAAAGCTTCTCTGGTAGATCCTGCAGTTCGATCGTTGACCCAACCGATGAGTGCCACCGCCTGTTCTATCACGTTGCTCAACTCCCGGATGTTGCCTGGAAAATCATATGCTGCCAGCGCCTCAAGGGCATCTGCGGAAAAGCCGTCGATATTCCTTCCGGCCCGCTTACAGTGCAGGTCCAGGAAGTGTTTCGTCAGAAGAGAAACATCTTCCTTTCGTTCCCGGAGCGGTGGTAGGTGAATGCGGATTACATTGAGCCGGTAAAAGAGATCTTCACGAAAGGTATTCTGTTGTATCGCATCCTGGAGGTCCCGGTTGGTGGCGGCAACGAAGCGGATATCCACGGGCACGGGACGGTTGTCTCCCAGCCGCCGGAGGCTTCGTTCCTCTAAGACCCGAAGGAGCTTGGCCTGGATTGCCGGAGGCGCTTCTCCGATATCATCAAAGAGAAAGGTTCCGCCATTAGCTTCTTCCAGGAGCCCCTTACGGGCGGCCAGTGCTCCAGTAAAGGCCCCCTTCACGTGACCAAAGAGTTCATCTTCAAGGAGGTGCTCAGGAAACGCCGCACTACTGACTGAGATAAAAGGGCCCTGAGCACGACGGCTGGACGTGTGGACGGCCCTCGCGATGAGTTCCTTGCCTGTTCCGCTCTCTCCGGTGATGAGGACGGTGCTGTCGGTCTGCGCTACTCTGGGGAGAGTCGACAAGACCTGCCGGATTTTATCGCTGATCCCCACGATCCCCTCGAAACCGAAGGCGCTTTTGACTTCAGCCCGGAGCTGGTTGATTTCTTCTTTCAGCAAGCGCTTTTCCAGGGCGTTCCGGACACGTAAGAGAATTTCTTCCGTCTGAAAGGGTTTAGTGATGAAGTCGAAGGCGCCGAGCTTCATGGCCTCGACGGCGGTTTCGATATTCCCGTAGGCGGTCATGAGCATGATTCGATATCCGGACTCATTTGCTTGACCGAGCGTAGAAGATCCAGACCCGAAACAGGCTCCATTCTGAGGTCGGTTATGACCAGTTCGAAGACATTGCGCTCCAGCCGGGCAATAGCCTCTTTCCCTCCCGGGACTTCATTGACGACATAGCCTTCCCGGCGGAGCATAATGGCTAGGCTTTTTAGCATCCCGGGGTCGTCATCTACTATAAGGATCTGGCTGGTCATCTGTCCCTCGGCCCCAGAGGCAACGACATGACGAAGCATGTTCCGCCCACCTGCGAACTGTCCACACGGATCTGTCCGCCATGTTCCTCTACAATACGGCGGACGATTGCCAGGCCCAGGCCGGTGCCGCCACTCTTAGTGCTGTGGAATGGCTCAAAGAGAGAGAGGAGAACACTCTCTGCAATTCCCGGTCCGGTATCCCGCACCAAGATCTCGGCGTCGCCATTGTGCCTCCGGGTCTCCACACGGAGCTCTCCCTTTTCTCCCATCGCCTGGATTGCGTTGAGAAAAAGGTTCCAGAACACTTGGCGAAGCTGATCCCGGTCCGCCCATACCATACGTAGATTGGTGTCGAACTGGCGGAAAAAGCCGACAGCGGATGGGCATTGGCCGTCGCGCTGAATCGGCGCAAGGGTCTCGTCAATGAGCTCGTGCAGGTTCACTTCTTGAAATTGTGGTGGCCTAGGACGCCCGAAGGCCAGAAAGTCCGACACGATCCGGTTGAGCCGTTGGGATTCATTTTGGATGATCTCGAGCAGCTCTCTATCTTCACCAGTTAGGTCGGGATTTTTTCGCAAAAGCTGGACGCAGTTGGTGAGAGCGCCGAGAGGATTGCGGGTCTCGTGGGCGACGGCGGCAGCAGTCTCACCTACAGCCGCCATCCGGGTCTTCCGTACCAGCTCGGCCTGCGCTGATAAAAGCTCCTGATGGGACTGCTGCAGATCTTGGTAGAGCTTGGTGTTCTCAACCACCTTTCCTTCCAGGTTAGCGTATAACTCCTGGAGGTCTGCAGCCATCTGGTTAAAGGACTCGGCGAGGGCTTCTAGCTCGTCACCAGTCCGGACTTCGATGCGGTGGTCCAGTGCCCCAGCGCCGATCCGGGCTGCTCCCTCTCGTATCTTCTCCACAGGACGAATCACCCGGCGCCCGATCATGAGGCTCGCCAATACGGCCATTCCGAGTCCAATCAGAAGCAAAACGGAAGTTCTAAGAACGGAGGAATACAGGGGTGCATAGACCTCGCTGACTGGTCGTTCGACGAGCACCGCCCAACCCAAGGTGGGGATAGGGGCATAGGCCGCGAAGACCTTGTGCCCAGCCAGGTTCGGCTGGGCAACGAGTGGACCCTGCACACCGGCCAGAGCTGCCTTTACCTGTTCTAGCTCCGCAAGGTTCCGCTTTTGAAGAACCAGACTGATGTCCGGATGGGCGATGAGCTCTCCCTCGCCGGACACGACATAGGCGTACCCGGCCTCGCCTACTTTAATACGAGAGATAACATCCCAGATGTGTTTCAAGTTGACCTGGGCAATCAGGACACCCATGGTCCCTCCGACGCGCAGTTCTAAGGGAACGGCAATGGTCATGTATGGTTCCGATTTCCTCACAAAGTGGACTGGGCTGAAGAAGGTTTGGCCCTTACGAGCCTCCAGGAAAGCCTTGTCCGTTGATCTGTCTTTTAGATTCTCAGGCAAAATCATCCGCACCCGCGACACCGCCAACTGTTCACGGCCGTCGGAATCAATTGCCGAGACCTCGGTGATGGCAGGGGCATTTTTTATCAGCTTGATCAGTTCAAAACGATAAGCGCGGTTCAAACCGGTGTTAACGATCTCTCGGGTCTGTGTCGATGCCAGCATCGTCTTCTCGATCTCGTTCACGAACTGCTCAATTTTGAAGGCGGCCCCTTGAGCCATCTCCTGTTCCAGCGACCTGATGCCTTCCACACTCTCCTGATACCGAAAGTAAAGCTCAATCGCGCCGCTAGTAATCAGACCGCCGCTTATCAGTAAGAGGGCGATTACGAACGTTCGCCGGAGCAGACGGTCCCCACCACCTTCAGGTACGGGGCGTTGGGTGAGATCTTGAGACGGGCCCTCAGACTGAACGGAGTTATTCATCGCGCCCTTTTTGTTCCGTCTCATCCGTCAGGAGTGACTGGGTAAACGGGCTTTGTCGGCAGGCTTTCATGCCCAGTATCCCAACACTGACGCATCTCGAAGTCAACAGCGTGAAAAGCAAGATGAACGATACCTAGTGGTATGTGAATAGCCCATCATTCTTGCCAGTGAGCCGCACAGAGATGATGTCGAGCACAACTCGTGCCAACAAACTAGTAGGACCCTGAAATTGGCTTAAAGCTTGAGCTTTCACGATTTTTGATGGACTAGTAGCAAAGATTCAGGCGGAAAAAATGTTTCAGACTGAAACAAGACCTTTCATCTTATTTCATTTTGGAAGATGGGGTAATCCGCCGCTGCCACCAAACCGATGGGGTTTCCGGAGGGGAGAAGCGGCAGCTCCTCCCTTTAGTTGACCGCGGGGATTCAAACCCCGTGTTTGAGGCAATCTAATTTGAATTTTTAATCCGATAAAAAAGTTGTCCTTTGCGGGAATCGCCGATGTGAGATTTAAGCTCACTTGTCGTATCCGGTGGATTTTGATACAGCCACGAAGTAACGAGCGGATAAAAACCCAGCGGACAAGCCCTAAAGAAATCGGCATTGCCATTTGCTTTTTACTAGGAGGTGGAACAATGGATGGCGTAGCCCTGATAGCTGATGCATTCGGCAGAGTGCATGACACTCTTCACCGTTCTCTAAGTGACTTGACGCCGCAAGAACTCTTCGCAGGATCCAGACCTCCCATCGCATGGCTGGTCTGGCATCTAACCCGCGTACAGGACAGCAACATTTCGGGGCTTGCCGGACAGGAACAGGCGTGGATTGCTGACGGTTGGCACGCGCGTTTTAAAATGCCGCCGGAACGTCTTGACTACGGTTCCGGTCATACGCAGACTCCGGCACAAGTAGATGCCTTCTCCGTCGCGGATGCGCAGCTCCTGTTGGATTTCTATGATGCCGTTTTCAAACGAACCAGAGCTTACCTCTCAACCCTGGCAGCGAATGACCTTGATAGATGCTTGGATGAACCAAAATATCAACCGTTACCCACCGTTGGTGTCCGGCTGGTTAGCGTCATTGCCGACAACCTGAGACACGCCGGCAAAGTGGAATACCTGCGTGGCTTCATTAAACACGGGGGTTGGTTCCCTTCTTTACAGAAATGAGAACGGCCTAGGGGTGTGCAGCCTGTCGATGGGCGCATGAGCGTGGGTTGTCGATTGCTTGTTTCAGCGCCTCTGATTGCTCCTGCGTTGGGTGACGATGGCAAGGCGTTGCAACCCTGAGGTGCGGGCGAGATCCATTACCTGTACGACTTTTCCATGGGGTACTCGTTCATCGGCCTGAATCAGGATCTGGGTCTGAGGGTTTGACTGTGCTACCATTCGGAAGCGATCAGTGAGCCCCTGGATATCTACA
>JBHHYU010000121.1:0-7525 GCA_046757725.1 Binatia bacterium | reverse complement strand
CGTAGGACGTATGACGTACGACGGGAAGCGTAAGGGGTAAGGGGTGAAGACGTGAGGAGTGCGGCGCGATATCTCCTAATTCCTTCGGTTGACAAGGGGCGGTTCTGAAGCATACTGAATATCAGCGAATTGCTGAATATCTGAAGCTTTGGGGGTGATTCGATGGCCGTGACGAAATTATGGGGGCGGGGGCAGTTGACGATCCCGGTTGCGCTTCGGAAGGAGCTCCACCTGGATAAAGAGGCGACCTTGAATGTCGTCAAAGTCGGTGCCATGCTCCTTCTCACCCCGAAGAAGCTGATCGGGGATCGAGTGGCACAGGCGGCTCAAAAGGAGATGAAAAAGATCGGTCTGACTCTTGAGGATCTTCTGAAAGATCTGGAGAAACAGCGCGAGCGTTACAACCGGAAACGGTATGGCCGCTAGGCGGTGGAGGGTGTTTCTCGATACCAGCGCTTTAATCGCCGGAATTATCTCGAAGACCGGCGCGGCCCTGGAGGTGATGCGATTGTGCGAGGCCGGTGGGGTGGACGTCTTCTTATCCCGGCAGGTTTTGGTCGAAGCGGACCGTAACATAAGCGAAAAACTGCCCGCGCTGGTTTCCGATTATCGGTATCTGATGCGCCAAATGGGCCCGGTTCTGCTGGATGATCCCTCGCGAAAGGAAGTTGAGCAGGCCGCGCGTTTGATTCATTCGAAGGATGCGCCGATCCTGGCCGCGGCCATCAAAGGGCAGGTGGATGGCCTAATTACCTGGAATACGAGACATTTTCATCAGTCCTCGGTCATGAAGGCCGTAAATTTTAAGATCCTGACGCCCGGCGAGTTTTTGGAGGAGTTCAGGCGATCTTTGCCGGACGAGTCTTAAACCATAGACGTCACAGTAGGAGTAAGGAATGAGGCGGAAACCTGAGGTGTGAGGGATAAAACGTAAGGGGTAAGGGGAGAGGAGATAAACCAAACAAACCGGATAAACGTAATCAACGAAACAAACCGATCTGCCGATGAGTATTAACAGTAGTAGTCAACTAGTCTCCCTGAGTCTCAAGCAGACCAGGAAGCGAGGAAGCGTTCCAGCATCACTGCATCTAGCTTTCTAGCCTCCGAGCGGCCTAGCGTTGTACTCTGCCAGTGTTTCGCGATTCTAGCAAGATAAAAAAACACTGAAACAGGCAGCTTGGACGGTTTACAGGTTGAGCACTAGCTTGAGGGCTGTTTCGACGTCCGCCATGCGAGCCGCCGGCATAGTCCCTGCGAGATTCGGGCGGTGGCTTTTCGGGTCAAAGAAACGGGCCGGGTCCAAAGAGCGAACCTGAAAGCAGAGGAATACTGTGTCTCGCGGAAGGCCGGTTTCCTTGGCCGTTGCCCGGACGTTCGTTGGATAATCACGAGGAACATGCTTCGCATCGGTGCCGACGACTACCGTGACGACAAGAGGCTGGCGATTAATGGCGTCGGTGGAGACCACAAGAACGGGCCGGCGACCGGCCTGCTCTCGGCCGCGAGTGGGGCTGAGGGTCACAAAGTAGATCTGGCCTCGGCTAATCATCCTTTAGCCCATCACCCTCGGTAATCGTGAACTCTTTGGAAATCACCGCGCATTCGGCGTGGATTGCTGGATCTGCGGCCATCTGGGCCATCGCTTCATCGAAGGCACGCGCCTTCTGTTGTGCTGCGAACTCAATGAGAGCCACGGTGACTAGGCGATTGAGATTCTGACGAAGCTCCGGAGGGGCTAGGGCGTTCACCTCGTCGACGAGCCGGCGGGGTAAGGCGACACTCCGACGCACCGTCTGTGAAAGCTTTTTTTTCATATAACACCTTCTTTCACACCTAATGTAATCATAAAAGGGTTACTTGTCAAGGATGACTGCTGGTAGCGTGAGGGGTAAGGCGTAGGACGTACGACGGGAAGGGTGAGGAGTAAGAGGTGAAGGCGTGAGGGGTGAAACGTGAGACGGGAGGCGTAAGGTGTGAGGCGGGACGTGCGGAGCTACTAGTCTATATTGTTTGTTTAGTTAGGGAGCGCTGAGCTGGGCGCTAGGGGTCGATGGAAAACGTGAAGGTTGGAGCTGCTCGTCCGGCAGCACCCGAGAGCCGGAGTGTTAGCTGGAATCAGTCCCAGGCATGGGCTAAGCGGACGCTGGACATTGTTGTCGCAGGGGCGGGGCTTTTGGGTTCCATGCCACTCTGGGTGGTGATTGCCCTGGCCATCAAGTGGGATGACGGGGGACCCATGTTCTTCCGTGATCGGCGGGTGGGCCAGGGGGGCCGGGTGTTTGGGGTGCTCAAGTTCCGCACTATGGTGCCCGATGCGGACAAGTTATACGGTCCGAAACAGGCCGAAGAGGACGACCCACGGGTGACGCGGGTGGGCAGGCTCCTACGGGCGACGGCGATGGATGAGCTGCCGCAGCTATGGAATATATTTGTAGGCGATATGAGTTTTGTGGGGCCTCGGGCACTGATGCCGGGGGAGATTGAGAATAGGAGTCCAAGGTCCAATGTCGAGAGTCCAGAGTTCAAGGTCCAAGGTCCAAAGTCGGGAGTCGAAAGTCTGGAGTTGGGTCTGGACAACCCGGGACGGGTCGTACGGTTGGAGGAGATAGCTGGGTATAGGGAACGACACTCCATATGCCCGGGCCTGACCGGCCTGGCTCAGATCTATGCTGCCAGGGATATTTCCCGCCGGCACAAGTTCAAGTACGACCTGCTCTATATCCGGAATCAGAGCTTCTGGCTGGATCTCAAGCTTATCGCCCTGTCGTTCTGGATCACGTTTCGGGGCACATGGGAGAGTCGGGAGAAGAAATTCTAAAAATCCGGTTGTGGTGACGAACGACCGGAAGTTAAACCACGAAGACACGAAGGGAAGAGGGACTTTGTGAGTTAATGCCTTAGTTGCGAAGGATCGGGATTTTTGGGAACTCAAGGGAGTGGTTTTAGGTTGAAATAATATTCTTGGAGCGATAGCAGTTAAAAGTGAGATTAGGTCCATTCTGGACTGCCTCCACTCCTGAGGGGGCATCGAGGAGCTGAAGTCGGATGTGGAAAAGATCGTCGGTTTCCACGGGACCGACGGGACGATTCAGGATTTAAGAGCGGCTGTCTTGTGGCGAAGCCCGTGACAGCTGGTTAAAAATGAGGGGATGAGCAACGATGAGGGATAAGCCGTGAAAAACATGCACGATGTTGTGGTAATAGGTGGGGGGCCCGCAGGCTGCTATGCCGCGGCTCTCCTTGGCAAGAAAGGGCTCGATGTTCATGTGCTCGAAGAGCACTCGGTCATCGGAGAGCCCGTAGACTGCTCCGGTGTGATAGGGGCCGAGGCCTTTACGGCATTGGCACTTCCCGAATCTCTCAAGCTGGGGGAGATACGGGCCCTTAACTTTGTCTCGCCTTCTCAATTAGAAGTTCATTTTTCACCCCAATCTGCGTTGGCCTATATCATAGATCGAGCGGCCTTTGACCGGTTCATTGCCGACAAAATTTCCGCATCCAATGTAACCCTGCATCTGGGATCGCCGGTCGTTGATCTGCAAGTGCTGGAACATGGCGTGGAGGTCACCGTACGAGAAGTCAGTCGTCAGTGGCCAGTTGTAAGTCGCGAAGCGGAAAGGGTGAATGGTCACACAAAACCGGAAGTCGGGAATTGGAAATTCGGACAGGCGTCTAGCCCGATAAGAGCCAGGATGGCGATCCTCGCGGGTGGACCGCGGTACAGGCTGCAGCGCAAGCTCGGTATGGGAAGACCGGGCGAGTTTTTAAGGACGGCACAGGCAGAGGTGGCGATCCGTGGTATCGATGAAGCGAGAGTCCTCATAGGTTCCCGGGTGGCCCCCGGGTCATTTGCATGGATCGTGCCTTTTCGAAAAGGGGGGGACCCGTGGGCGCGGGTGGGGGTTGGTGCGAAGACCAACGCGGCGCCCTACCTCAGGAAGCTACTGGCTCGCCTGGGGGAGGAGGGTTGTTTGGATGCATCCACGGTCCGAATCCGATCGTGGATCATTCCTGTGGGTCCACTTCCGCGGACCTATGGAGATCGTGTTCTAGCGGTGGGGGATGCTGCGGGCCAGAATAAACCCACCACCGGAGGAGGCATCTACTATAGCATGCTTTGCGCCCAGGCGGCGGCCGAGACGGCCGTAACGGCATTTGAAAAAGGGGACTTTCATGAAGGGGCGATGAGCCGGTATGAGAGAGAATGGCGCAAAAAACTGGGAAGTGAGATAAAGATAGCCGGTTTTTTCCGGGGTCTTGCCGAAAGGCTTACCGACGAGGAGATTGATGATCTGTTTCGGATCGTTCAATCCGATGGGATCTTGCCGGCTGTGACTACCAAAGCGAGCTTCGACTGGCACACAAACGTCATCTATTTTGCCCTCCGTCATCTGGCCTTGGGGCGTGTCTTTCGTAAGGCTCTTTTCAGAAGGGGTAAATCGGGCGTACAGCGCAATCCTGTTGACACTCCGACGATACATCGCTCCCAGCTAAGTTAAGTAAAAATATTCTTGACATAGGATCACTTGCCTTGGTAAAGGCCTTCTGGTGTGAGTCAACCTGGAAGGCCTTTTTTTTGGCTGCGGGAGGAAAGATGAATCTTCTAAACTGGCAACGGCGGGGTATTCTGGCGGCGGTCGGGGTTCTTGCTTTTTTCGTAGTGGGTCATACGCTGCTCTCTTCTTCCAAGTGGATCAACCGACCCTTCCCGGGTTTTTTTCTTTACGGTAATTTAACGGTGACGCCCGATTTCCTTCCCCAGTGGAGTGGAGAAAGGGCGGGGCTCAGGTTTTTGGATCATATTGTAGCGGTGGAAGGTAAAACGGTGAGAAAGCCCGGGGCCGTTTATGATCTGGTGCATCGGCATCCTGCCGGGACACCGTTTCGCTACACGGTGGAAAAAGGAGGAACTCTCTATGAAATAGTGGTCCCATCGATGAATCTCTCGTTTAATGACTGGCTTCTGAGCTTCGGCGTCTATCTGCTCATCGGTATAGGTTTTTTGGCCATCGGGTTTACCTCTTTCCATCTTCGCTCTACGTCTCCGGCTGCGGCGGCTCTGTTTTTCATGGTGAGCACGGTCCTGGTCTGGTTTGCCACTACTTTTGATTTTGTGACCACGCAGGGTCTGCCCAAGGAGGTCCGTATATTTGCCTTCAGCCTGGCTCCCACCCTGGGGATTCACCTGGGCCTTTTGCTGACTCAAGGCCGGCATAGGCGAAAGGGACACTTCATTTATCTCTCTGTTATTTACGGGATGTCGATCGTCATCGGGTTGTTCTATAGCTGGAGCTTCTACGGTCCGCTGGAGGTGTGGCAGTGGGCTTTGCGGCTGGGCTATGGTTACTGCTGTCTGGCTGCTCTTGTTTTTCTAGGCCTGCTGTGGGCGGCGCTCGGCAATCGCCTCTCGGAACTGGAACGGTCACGCCTTCGCGTCGTTCTCGTCGGGGCTTTCCTGGGTTTTTTCCTTCCTACGTTGGGGACGGTCCTGACGACTTTCTTTTACTGGGAGATTCCCTATAACCTGTTGGTCATCCCCGTAGTATTCTTTCCGTTGTCCGTCGCTTACGCCTTGCTCAAGTATAGCCTTTTCGATTTGAGCACGGTTCTGAAATTGAGTCTCACACGCGGTGCCCTGACGAGCGTTTTGTTGTTGTTGTATGTTCTGGTCGTCTTCATCCTGAGCGTGTCGGTGGGGGTCTACGAGCGAAATCTCATGGTCCCTCTGCTCTTTGCTATTCTAGTCGTTCTGGTCTTTAACCCCCTTCTGCGCTGGATCGAGGGAGTGGTAGATCGTTTTGTTTACCGTACGGAATATGATCCCGACCAACTGCAAAGCCAGGTCAGTGTGTTGCTGAGAACCCTGTCAAAACCGCAAACTGTGGCGTTACGGTTTCTAAAACTTATTGGGAGCCGGATCGGGGTGGAAACCGGCATCCTCTTTTCCCGGTTGAGAACTCAGGATAGATACCTCGAGGTATCTCTTGATGGGGAGACTCATGGGAACCAGGAGATTTATCGTCGGTTAGGTCTTCTCTGGACTCAACACGCTGGAATGCACGAGAATGTGATCTCCAGGGACGAAGTCGAAAATGATCCCGCCCTTCAGGGCACCCGTGGCGAGCTGCTGGGGAACTTTAAAACATTAAAAGCGGATATCCTGATTCCTATTACTTTCGAGGAGCGTATCCTAGGATTTATCTGTCTGGGTAAAAAACGTTCCGGCAGGGAATACAGCGCTGATGATTTTAAGCTGCTCGGGAGGCTGGCGGATCAGCTTGCGCTGTCTCTTGAGAACGGGATGCTTTTTGAGGAATCCGAGATAGCGAAAGAGAAGTTTCGCCACCTATACGATGAGTCGCTGGTCATGAACAGGAGGCTGGTGGAGACGGACAAATTCAAAAAACAGTTTGTAGCCAATATTTCTCACGAACTCAGGACACCCGTCAGTACCATTCTTGGCTATGGTGAGGTGCTTTTGGATCCCGATTTCCAGGGGGATAGCCGGGCCATTCTAGAGCGTGTCGTAAACAACGGGCAGGAACTCTCTTACCTTATGGATAGTCTTCTGGATTTCTCCCGTATAGAGGCGGGATCTATGGAGGTGAGTCTGGAGGAAGTTAAGGTCAGAGAGATCTTTCAGGCGCTGGAGATCATGACCCGGAGACTTGTCAAAGCCCGGCCTATCCGGTTTCGGGCGCACATTGAGTCTGCCCTCGAAGTTATCGAAACCGACCCGAAAAAGTTGCAGCAGATACTCACTCACTTCCTGACGAATGCGCTTAAATTCACCGAACAAGGTGAGATAACTCTGGAAACCAAGACCCTTTTCAACGAAGGTGACCCTTTGATCGCCATCTCGGTTTCCGATACGGGGATTGGAATCAACAAACAGGATCAGGAGATTGTTTTTCAGGAATTTCGCCAATTGGACGGTTCTTCAAGGCGGAAGTATGGAGGTACGGGGTTGGGGCTGGGATTATGCAGAAAGCTCGCTCAATCCCTGGGGGGGAGGATCGAAATCGAGAGCGAGATCGGGCGGGGGAGTATCTTCAGTGTGATCCTGCCTCCACGAAGAACTCATCCTCAAGCCGCTTAAGGACATCAGCAGGTTTGATATCCTACAGTTCAGGAGTGCCCCACTTTTCGACTCTACCCGGAGTCAAGATCGCGTTTGACGGAAAACATCCGTGTCTTAGTCGAAGGTTTTTCCGGCTCTCCGCTACAAAGAGTGGTGCTCCAGTTAGGCGCAGGGGGCCTGCTCCTCAGCGGGAGCCGATAGACCTGTGGTTCTTTGCCCCCTAAGGCCTTAACCTATTAGGCCCGTCTCCCTCAACCGGCTTCAGTGTCGGACGTCCCCCTTTCTTCGGAGCGGGCCCCCTGCGCCGTGCACCCATGCATCCGGTTTCGAGGGAGGATTTCTCCTGAGGAACCACTCTTTTTACGTTAGAGCGAATTTGTTCTTGACACCCAGTGAGGGAATACTATATGTGCGTTCACCTGTGTTGTAAGTAAAAGGGATACC
>JBHHYU010000120.1:0-7557 GCA_046757725.1 Binatia bacterium | reverse complement strand
GTTAGTCCGTTAGCTTAAAAATCGTGCCGAGAGTAGCGGAAGGAGCAACCCCCTGTACAGGGGACATCTTTCTGAAGGTTCACTCCCATCTTGCCCGCTCTAGCCTTCCCTGATATTTGTTCTCTTGATGCTTCTGCATAAAGACATACCCTTTCAGCTGGCCACCGATCTGAGGCCACAAGGAGACCAGCCGCAAGCCATCGAAAAATTGCTTGAAAGGGTGAACCGAAATGCTAGATATCAAGTCCTTTTAGGGGTAACCGGCTCAGGAAAAACCTTTACCATGGCCAATGTCATCAGTCGTCTTCACAGGCCTACGTTGGTGATTGCGCCGAACAAAACCCTTGCAGCTCAGCTCTATCATGAATTCAAGGTTCTATTCCCACACAATGCCGTTCGCTACTTTGTAAGCTACTATGATTACTACCAGCCGGAAGCCTATGTCCCGGCCACAGATACCTTCATTGAGAAAGATGCTTCCATCAATGACGAGATCGATAAAATGCGCCACTCGGCAACGAAGGCGTTATTGGAGCGGCGGGACGTGGTGATTGTTGCCAGCGTCTCCTGTATCTATGGCCTGGGATCCCCGGAGGCGTACTTCGGCATGATGGTTTACCTTGAGGAAGATGGTGAGGTAGATCGTGATCTAGTCCTCAGAAAGTTGGTGGATATTCAGTACCAGCGGAACGATTACGACTTTCACCGTGGAACGTTCCGTGTCAGGGGAGATATCGTAGAGGTCTTTCCCGCGTATGAAGATACTTCTGCCATTCGTATCGAGTTCTTCGGGGACAAGATCGAACGGCTTTTTGAGATCGATCCCATCCGCGGAAAAGTGCGTCGGCGGGTGGACAAAGCGGCCATTTATCCTGCGAGTCACTATGTAACCAGCGAGGAGCGACTGAAAACCGCGGTGCGAGAGATACGCGTAGAGCTGAAGGGAAGGCTCCAAGAGCTCCGGACCCAGAATAAACTTCTTGAGGCCCAGAGGCTGGAGCAGAGGACCCTCTATGACCTGGAGCTACTCGAGGAAATGGGTTTTTGTCCCGGCATCGAAAACTATTCGCGGCACCTCACGGGACGTAAGGCTGGTCAGCCTCCGCCAACGTTGCTTAGCTATTTTCCTGATGACTTTCTCCTGTTTATCGACGAGAGCCATGTCACCGTTCCCCAGATCGGCGGGATGTATCGGGGAGACCGTTCCCGTAAGGAAACCCTTGTGGAATTCGGTTTCCGTTTGCCGTCTGCGCTGGATAATCGACCATTGAACTTTGAAGAATTTGAGGCAGCTTTGAATCAAGTGATCTACGTGTCGGCAACCCCCGCCGAGTATGAGTTGCAAAAAAGCGGTGGAGTCGCTGTGGAGCAGGTCATCCGTCCCACCGGTCTTACGGACCCTGAACTCTTGATCCGACCCGCACGATCCCAAGTGGATGATCTCCTCCATGAGATCCGTAAGAGGGCCGAAAGAAAGGAGAGGGTCCTGGTTACCACGTTAACCAAGCGTATGGCAGAAGACCTGACCGATTATTACCAGGAACTGAACGTGAAGGTCCGCTATCTCCACTCCGACATTGAGACCATCGAGCGCGTGGATATCATCCGAGAACTAAGACGCGGAACGTTCGATGTTCTAGTGGGTATCAATCTTTTGCGCGAAGGGCTGGACCTCCCTGAAGTTTCTCTCGTCGGGATCCTGGATGCGGATAAAGAGGGGTTCCTACGCTCGGAACGTTCCCTGGTCCAAACCATCGGCAGAGCAGCGCGTAACGTGAATGGAACGGTGATCCTTTATGCGGACAGGGTGACCCGGTCGATGAACGGGGCCATCGAAGAGACAAGGCGCCGCCGCCGTCTCCAGAAAGCTTTTAATACGAAGCATCATATCACTCCGCAAACCGTAGTGAAGTCGTTGGGGAGTCGGCTCGTGGAAGTTTATGAGGCCGATTATGTAACCGTTCCGGTTGTGCTGGAGAAGGCCAGCACTTACGGACTCAAAAATATTTCCCGCCTGGTTCGGCAGCTCAAAAAAGAGATGAAACAGGCCGCAGATAACTTGGACTTTGAACATGCGGCGGAACTGCGGGACCGGATACGTGAGCTTGAGGAACGAGAGATTGGCCTTGTTGATCCTCTGCTTACGAGAGAAGCGACGGCTTAGAATCAGACGCTTGATATAGGTGACCCGCTGTTCGGCGGCAGACTGTATCTCAGTGTTCACCCCATGGGGGAAAGAGTTTTCCCGTTGCCACGATGACTCATTGGAGTGCGCGCCGGTGGTGATACGAGGCTTTTCCTTGGTATAATTTTTGTTGTGCGTCCCGTTATAGAGAAACTCGACTACCTCCCTCCGCGACCCGGCGTGTATCTCATGCGCGACCGTGCAGGTAAGGTCATTTACGTTGGCAAGGCAAAAGACCTTCGGGCCCGGATACGCTCTTACCTCCGTGGCGGCGACGGGCGTTCCCAGATACAGTTTTTGCTTCGCCGGGTGCAGGATGTAGAAACGCTGGTCACCGGTACTGAGAAGGAGGCGCTCATCCTTGAGTACAACCTGATTAAGCAATACAAACCACGCTACAATATTCGCCTCAAAGACGATAAAAGCTACCTCAGTATTAAAGTAACTGTTCAGCACCCGTGGCCAAGGATTGTCGCTACCAGGAGAATCGTCAAAGATGGAAGCCGCTATTTCGGACCTTACTCGTCTGCCTTTGCCGCACGCGAAACTCTGGAACTTATCGAGAAGCAGTTTCTTTTGAGAAACTGTACGGAACATAACTTTAAAAACCGGACTCGTCCGTGCCTGCAATATCAGATCAAACGGTGTCTGGGCCCCTGTGTCCTCCCTGTAGATCCTCAGGAGTATCAGGAGCAGGTAAGGCAGGCGATCCTCTTTGTGGAAGGAAAACAGCTGGAGCTCTTGGATGGGTTGAGACGCATGATGCAGGAGAAGGCCGATAGGCTAGAATTCGAGGCAGCGGCAAAAATTAGAGACCAAATCCAGGCGGTGGAGAAAACCGTAGAAAAGCAAAGAATGCTCTCTCATTGGGGGTCCGACCAGGACATCTTTGGGCTTTACCGAGAGGGTGGTTTTATCGAGATCCAGGTTCTTTTTGTGCGTCAGGGTAAGCTCACGGGAAGTCAGGTCTATTCGCTGGAGCATCTGGAATTTCTCGATGAAGAGGTAACGGAGTCGTTGCTGAGCCAGTTTTATCAGGGAGATCGGTTTGTCCCAGATGAGATTCTGCTGCCGGTAAGATTAGAAGACCAAAACGTTCGAGAAGAATATTTGAGCGAACGGAAAGGGAAGAGGATAAGCATTCTTTTTCCTCAGAAGGGCAGTAGGCGGAAACTTGTGGAGATGGCGACGGAAAACGCCCGCCAGAGTTTTTTTGAACGTCATGATCAGGAAAAAGAAAGGGAAAGGATGCTCCTGGAGCTCCAGGAGCGATTGTGTCTAAAGCAGTACCCCCAGAGGATAGAGTGCTTTGATATTTCAACGATTCAAGGTACTCATGCCGTTGGCTCCCTAGTTACGTTTTATAATGGGGAACCCGATAAAAGGCGCTACCGCCACTATCGTATCCGGACTGTGGACAGTGCTTCAGGGGGGGATGATTTCGCCATGATGTATGAAGTTTTGAAGCGGCGCTTTAGACGGGCGATGATGGAGGGTGATCATCCCGATCTCGTGGTAGTCGACGGCGGCAAGGGACAACTCGGGATAGCCCTTGCCGCCATGCGAGAGTTGGGAGTTGAGGATCTAGATGTGGCCGGTCTCGCCAAGATGCGGGTTCATCGCTCACCCCGCAGCCGTGAGATTGATCGGTCGGAGGAACGGGTCTTTCTGCCGGGCCGGAGCAACCCGGTTACATTACAACGCAATTCCAACGCTCTTTTTCTTTTGCAGAGGGTACGGGACGAGGCGCACCGTTTTGCAATCACTTACCATAAGAAACTTAGAAGACGGGAAACTCTTTACTCCGTGCTCGATAGCGTTCCGGGGATAGGCGGGGTACGTAAGAGAGCGTTGCTCCGTACCTTCGGTAGCGTCAAGCGGATTCAAAAAGCGACGTTGGAGGAGCTTCTTGAGGTTCCATCGATCAGCCGGAAGATGGCTCGTGATATCCTTGAATCTTTCAGCCCTTAAGTTCAGGAATAGCTCGCCAGTGAGCATTAGCTTCGCATCTGCTTCTTGGGAGAGTAGAGCGATCCATGAATTTGCGGTGACCTGGCGGTAAGTCGGATTCGCGGTAGGCGCGACAACCGACGGCGTTCCAGCGGGCGGTAGCGGAAAATGTTAGACAAAACCGGGCTTCTGGAGAAAAACCCCGCCTCCTTGTTGATCGTTCCAACACTTTCGCTCCTGGCTGGTCAAACCGTTGCGACCTTCATCAGTTTACCTCCGCTGTTTATACTTCTGTTCTCTGTTTTGATGGTTCTTTTCCCGTTCTTCCTTGTACACCCGGCTAAAGGGCGATGGGCGCTTGTACTCCTTTTTTCCAGTGCGGCCTTTGCCGGTGGGTTCTATATGCATCAAAACCTTCTGACACCCCATTTCCCGGCAAACCATCTTCGTGTAATCGCCAATAGAAAAGATCTATTCTACCTCGAGGGCTTCCATTACCGAGAACCCGATCTCAGGCCTGATCGGAGCCGCTGGTACCTGAGGGCGGAATGGATATGGCAACCGAACGGAGCCCAAAAGGTGAAAGGGAATATCCTTGTGACGGTCAGCCATACTAGGAGGGAATGGCATTATGGAGATCGGGTTCGGCTCAAACTAAAACTCCATCCACCGCGAACTCCCGGAAATCCTGGGGAATTTGATTACGAGGCCTATTTGGCCCGAAGGGAGATTTACCTGACGAGCTATCTGAACAGTGATGCGGGTGTGGAATTGCTTCGAAGGGCGGATAGTGGCCTTTGGGTTTGGATCGAGGATCTCCGGAGGGTGATTCGCCATTTCTTTGAGAACCACCTAGCTTCAGATCAGGCTCGGCTTATGAAGGCCCTGGTGGTTGGGGATCGGGGAGGGCTGTCCAAGGAAATGCACGAAAGATTTACGGCTGCGGGCGTAGCCCATGTCCTTGCGATTTCGGGGCTCCATGTAGGTATGCTGGCTTGGATCGTATTCTCAATGGTTCGATTTATCGGAGGGTTCAGTTCCAGTCTCTTGCTGCGTTTCAGTCTCCCCAAGATAGCAACTTGTTTTGCTTTGCTCGCCGTGTTTTTTTACACCGCCTTAGCGGGAGGCATGATCTCTACCATGCGCTCGGCTATTATGATCGGGGTTTATGGACTAGCCGTATTAGCAGATCGTGAGGACGAGCTTCTGAACAGTCTCTGCCTCGCGGCACTTTTCATTGGCCTTTTTTGGCCAGGTGCGGTGATGGAGATATCCTTCCAGCTCTCGTTTCTTGCCGTCCTGTTTATCATTGGGGGATTACGGATGATCCAGTATGGGTGGGCGACCACGTACCGGGAGGAGTTTCCTCAGGAGAAGAGGTGGATTCGACACAGGCTGCGTCAGCTCATCCTCTATCTTGCGGTTCCTGTCCTGGCAACAGTTGGGACGGGTCCCATGATAGCCCATCATTTTGGCCGGCTCTCCATTGTCGGCTTTGTCTCGAATCCTGTTCTTGTCCCTCTCGTGGGGTTTCTGCTTGTCCCCCTTGGCCTCATGGTTGGATTGTTTGCTTTGCTGTTACCGAGCGCCGCAAATCCTTTTCTTTGGATAGCCGAGGCCTTGTTGTCTCTAGTCCTTTGGTTGGTACGATTTTTTGCCGGCCTTCCGTGGGCCCGTCTATTGGTCCCCAACCCTAGCTTTATAGAGGTGGGGATACTCTACCTAATTCTCCTCTCTTTTTTTGTGGTTCGGCGTAGAAGCCATTTCATTCTATTACTGGCAGGCATCATGCTCGCGGTGCTGATAGAGGGTAGCGCTTGGTGGCAACAGCGGTGGCATCGGAAAGAGCTTCGGATTACATTTCTCAGTGTGGGGTATGGAGATGCGGCGGTGGTTGAGTTCCCCGGTTCCAAGATCCTTCTCATAGATGCCGGAGGAAGGTCAATTGGCAAATTTGATCCCGGTGCGGCAATTGTTGCGCCTTTTTTGCGTTCCCGTAAGATCCGGAAAGTTGACTATCTCCTGGTAAGTCACCCACGGATAGACCATTACGGTGGGATGAAGACCATCGTGGAGGAGTTTGCACCGACGGAGTTTTGGTCCGGACCTGGTAAGGGCCGGACACGTCGCTATGAGGAGTTGGAGGAAAGCGTAGAAAGATCGGGGATGAAAAGGATGGTTCTGGGCAAGGAGGATTCATGTCGGTCTATTGATCAGGTAAGACTATGCGTTCTATATCCTCCACGGGATAACCCTAGAGGGTCGTCAGTGGTCCTCCGTCTATCATTTGGAAAAGTGAATCTGCTTTTTACCGGTGATATCGAAAAAAGAGATGAAAGGACTCTGCTTGAGCAGCAGGAGGACCTTTCTGCCGTAGTGCTGAAAGTTCCACGTCATGGCAGTTTAAGGGCAAGCTCAAAGGAATTTATTGCCGCCGTGCAGCCCAAGCTGGCAATCTTCTCAGTTGGCCATTCCAATGCTTTCGGCGTTATGCGACACAAAGTAGAAAACCGGTTCTTGGAGACTGGGTCTGAAATTCTCCGCACCGATCGGGATGGAGCAATCATCATTGAGACGGACGGAAGAAGAGTCAGCTACCGCAGCTATCGAAGCGGGAAAAAGGGGGGATTCGATCTTTAAGCATACTTCCTAGGCGTGCGAAAAAAGGCGACAACGGCTGTGGTTACAACCTGCCTAAGAAAGGGTCGGAGAGTCAGTTTTTGAGTTTTCCACGCTTGGATTCAGGGGAATATTTAGACTCCGATAGAATGATCCTTTGAATCCTAAAGGCTAATGGTTCTTGGTTTTCGCTATCAAAGGTTTCCTCCATAATCTGACTTTCCTTCGAAAGAAGCAGATTTATCATGTCTTGCTGCCAGGCAATTCCCTTTTGATAGGCCTGTATGTAACTTAGGGCCTCCGGTCGGTAATCCTCCATGCGCGTATTTGCCCTTTTCGATCTTATATTTGCCTTATGTAACATCGCGTTTCTCCTTGTAGGGCTGGTGCAGATTCTACCCTTTCCCTGCTCAACAGCACGATACGGGATTAGCTACCAGTACAGCATCTCTCTACGTTGGTAATATTTCCCAGAAGGTGTTCTATTTCACCAACCACCTTATCAAAATCAGCATCTAGCGTTAACTCAATATTCTTTTCATCATCTATCACCCAGGCATCTTCACTTAGGGACCTTACTTTGATTTCATATTTCGTCATGCTATAGAAACGATAGCAAAGAGCATGCCAGAGTCATAAAGTGGTGTAACCGGTGGATACCCGTTACAACTACAGCGGTTCTTGTTTCGCGTTACATGACAAGAATGGGCAAGGATGGACAAATTAGATCTTTACTTGAAAGGAATAGATTTAATCGCTACGGGTTAATTCCCCGCAGCTTGCTGCGTAAAACAGCTCATCTG
>JBHHYU010000119.1:0-7640 GCA_046757725.1 Binatia bacterium | reverse complement strand
GGGTAGTTCATTGGCAAGGGAGAATTATGAGCAACTCTGCCTCTATTGTTCCAGTTGCGAATCGCTACTTCGAAGATTATATCTGCGGTTCAGTGTACGAATTCGGGCCTATCGCGGTTGAGCAGGACGAAGTCATCAGGTTCGCCAAGCGTTTTGTCCCATTACCGTACCACATCGATCCGGAACGCGCGAAAAAAAGCATCTATGGCGGCGTGATTGCTAGCGGTTGGCACACGGCTGCTCTGATGATGCGGCTTTATTCGGATCACTATCTGTCTCAGGTGGCTAATCTCGGCTCTCCAGGCGTTGATGAAATGCGGTGGAAGAAACCCGTCCGCCCCGGCGATGAGCTAACTGTCCGAGTGACCGTGCTAGAAACTCGGCGCTCGAGCTCTAAGCCAGACCGCGGCATCGTTCAGTCCTTTGTTGAAGTGATGAACCAAAACCGTGAGATCGTGATGAGCATGAAGATGGTAAACTTCATGCGGAGTCGGCAAAGGCCGGGAAATAACTGATCCCGTTTCCAAGGCAGAGTGATTTCTAAGGCGTGGTAAACCGGCGCTTGATAAAGGCGGAACCATCAGTTCCGCGAGACCTGGACCGTAACGTTATCTTTGGCGGACTATAGCAGGATGCGGGCTCTATGAAGTTGGGCATCGACAAGCTCTTACAGAATACAGAGGAACGAATCTCACTAAAAGGTCGCCGTATCGCGTTGCTCGGGCATCCCGCCTCTATAACAAGTGAATCTCAACACACTTTGGATGCGTTAATGGATTGCCCCGGGTTTCGTGTGCTTTCCGCCTTTGGTCCTCAGCACGGAATGCGAGGTGACAAGCAGGACAATATGATTGAAACGGACGATTATATTGATCCGCGGCATCATATTCCGATCTTTAGCTTATACGGCAAAGTCAGACGACCCACCCGTGAAATGATGGAGACGTTCGACGTTCTTCTCGTGGATCTTCAGGATATAGGAACCCGCATCTATACGTACGTAGCTACTCTCATCTACTTGCTTGAGGCGTGTGCCGAATACGGGAAAAGTATCTGGATTCTGGATCGTCCGAATCCGATCGGTCGGCCCATTGAAGGCACCATTCTAGAGGGGGGTTGGGAAAGTTTTGTCGGACCAGCTCCACTTATCATGCGACACGGCCTTACATTGGCAGAGCTGGCTCAATGGTTCGTTGCTGTGAAGGATCTTAACGTGGATCTAAATGTCGTCCGGATGGCCAACTACCAGCCTCAAGCCGCTCCCGGATTTGGTTGGCCGACTTTTGAGTTATCCTGGGTGAATCCCAGCCCGAATGCCTCCAGTCTCAATATGGCACGATGCTTTCCCGGCACCGTCTTATTTGAAGGCACTACGCTATCGGAGGGCCGAGGTACCACCATCCCTCTCGAAGTGGTAGGGGCGCCGGATATTGATTTCGATGCAATACTCAAACGGATGACTTCTCTAGCGCCACAATGGTTGGTCGGGTGTTTTCTCAGACGGTGCTATTTCGAGCCGACGTTTCACAAGCACGTGGGAAAAATGTGTTCGGGTATTCAGATTCACACTGACAATACATCGTACCGGCACGACCATTTTCGGCCCTATCGACTTGCAGCTCTCGTGCTAAAAACGATCCGACTGGAATATCCTGATTATAAGTTGTGGCGAAAATTCCCTTACGAGTATGAGACAGAACGACTCGCGATCGATCTCTTGAGCGGCGGAACCTTCCTGCGAAGATGGGTAGATGACTCCGCTTCCGACCCCACGGATTTTGAAGAGCGATTAAAGAGAGACGAGCACGAATGGTCCCAGGTTCGGGAGCCCTATTTGCTGTATCGATAATTAGCAAATCCCGTGGTCGAACTCGTTGAATTCATGTCGGGGTTTGGGAGGCGGCGCTTCTTGATACCGACTGTTAAACAGTCGGAAGGCTCTTTTCCGAGGTGACGGTTTCATGTCTTCTTATGTTCCGCTTTGGTGCAAGAGCAATTTTTCTTTTCTTGAGGGGGCAAGTCATCCGGATGAGCTCGTTGAGGAGGCTTATCGACTTGGCCTCAGCGC
This sequence comes from Binatia bacterium, assembly GCA_046757725.1. Classification (GTDB taxonomy): domain Bacteria; phylum Desulfobacterota; class Binatia; order UBA9968; family UBA9968; genus JBHHYU01. The sequence continues at coordinate 5,572 of JBHHYU010000119.1, read as the reverse complement.
TCTGGCGCTGACGGACCGTGATGGTCTGTACGGGATCGTTCGTGCGCACGCTAAGGCTCGGGATGTGGGTCTGCGTTTGATCGTAGGATCACAGGTTACCGTCGACGATGGGTCGGTTATTGTCCTTCTCGTCCAGGATCGAAGTGGGTACTCCAACCTTTGCCGGCTTTTAACTACCGGACATCTCCGTTCCGCAAAAGGGCAGAGCGCGGTTACATGGAATGAAGTCTGCGGACACGCAGTGGGGCTCATTGCGCTTTGGGCTGGTGATTGGAGCCGCTTTGTAAAAACGGTTAACCGGGATCCGGTCGCAGGTAATCTCCATGACGCCTTTGCCGATAGGCTCTACGCGATGGTGGCGCGGCACCATCGGGATAAAGAGACGGAGCAAGAGTTGGGGTTGCGGCAAAGGGCAGCGCGATACGGTATTCCATTAGTTGCCGCAAATGAAGTTCTTTATCATACGCCCGCTCGCCGCCGGCTTCAGGATGTGCTTGTCGCCATCCGCTGCGGTGTTCCGGTATCGTCTTGTGGCCAGCGACTAAAACCGAACGCAGAGTATGGTCTCAAATCTCCCTTTGCATTTGCAAAACTCTTTTCTGATGATCCTTTGGCTTTTGCCCGAACCCAGGAGGTTGCCGAACGGTGCACTTTTTCTCTTGCCGAGATCCGCTATCGGTATCCGGCACAGCGTTTGCCTGATGGAACGACTTCATCTCAGTGGTTACATCATCTGACTCTCGAAGGGGCCCGGCGTCGCTACAATGGGGAAGTCCCACCGGAGGTTCTTAACCAGTTGGAGAAGGAGCTCCAACTCATCGAGGCCCTCGACTATCCTGGTTATTTCCTCACTATGTCGGAAATCGTAGAATTCTGCCGTGAGAGGGAAATCCTGTGCCAGGGGCGCGGCTCGGCGGCGAATTCTGCCGTTTGTTACTGTCTCGGGATCACCGCCATCGATCCAGTACGCATGGGACTTCTCTTTGAACGTTTCATTTCCAAAGAACGCGCCGAGCCGCCTGATATTGATCTGGATATTCAGCATAATCGGCGTGAGGAAGTCATTCAACACGTCTATGAGAAGTACGGACGGGACCATGCGGCGATGGTGGCCAACGTGGTCCGCTATCGGGCTCGCTCGGCGGTACGCGATGTTGGAAAGGCCTTAGGACTTCCGGAGACTTCTTTAGACCGTGTGGCCAAATTCCTTTCCTCCTATGACGGGATCGATCTCGAGGCGCTTAGGCAACTCGGGCTTGATTCTGGTGTTCCGATGCACCGTCACCTGCAACAGCTAGCCAACAAGATTCTTGATTTTCCTCGCCATCTTTCGATTCATCCAGGCGGGTTTCTCCTAGGGAACGAAGCGGTTTGCAGTATCGTACCCATCGAAAACGCCACGATGCCAGGCCGCACGATCATCCAGTGGGACAAGGAGGACCTCGAAAATCTGGGACTCTTCAAAGTAGATCTTCTCGGCCTGGGTGGTCTTACGCAACTCGATTTCGCTTTCCGGCTTCTTCGACGGCAACGCGGCATTGAATTATCCATGGCTACTGTTCCGCCCGAGGATCCGGCCACTTTCAACATGATCCGGCAAGCGGACACTCTGGGTGTTTTCCAGATTGAGAGCCGGGCACAAATGGCGATGCTGCCTCGACTTCGGCCGCAAAAATTCTATGATCTCGTTATCGAAATCAGCATCGTACGTCCCGGACCTATTAGTGGGGGAATGGTCCATCCTTATCTCCGCCGCCGAAACGGTAAAGAGCCGGTGGAATATCCGCATCCGGCCCTAATTCCCGTTTTGGAAAAGACGTTGGGTGTACCACTCTTCCAAGAGCAGGTGATGCGCCTGGCAATCATTGCCGCTGATTACACACCGGGCGAAGCGGATCAACTCCGGCGCGATATGGCCGCCTGGCACCAGACAGGGCGCATGGAGCGCCATCACGAGCGGCTGACGATGCGCATGCGGGCTAAAGGGATTGCCCCGGAGTTTGCCGAACGGGTCTATCAGCAAATCCGCGGTTTTGGAGAATATGGCTTCCCCGAAAGTCATGCGGCCAGTTTTGCCCTGATCGCCTATGCTACGGCCTGGCTTAAATGTCACTATCCGGCAGAGTTTACATGCGCTTTGCTCAATGCCCAGCCGATGGGTTTTTACGCCCCCGCGACCATTGTGGAGGATGCCAAGCGTCACAATGTCGTTGTGCGGCCGCTGGATGTAAAAAAGAGCGCATGGGATTGCATGCTTGAAACACCCGTGGAGCATATAGGCGGCCTTGCCGTACGCATGGGTTTAAGATACGTGAAAGGTCTCGGCGGTGCGGACTGGGAACGAATCGAGGCTGCTCGACGTGTTTCGCCCTTCCTGTCCACTGAGGATTTCGTCCGTCGAACTGCGCTTGATGAGCATAAACTCAGCGCATTGGCTGAGGCCGGCGCCTTTGATGGGTTTAACATCGATAGGCGTACGGTGCTCTGGGATATACGACGGTTTGCTCGTACGCGAAACGATTCTCTCACACTTGAAGTGCCTGAAGCCACTCCCATCTTCGATCCGCTGAGTTCCTTTGAGGAAATTATGTGGGACCATCGTACAGCCTCTCACAGCCCTCGGGGCCACCTCCTTGAGCCCTTACGTGCGGACCTCACATCTCAGGGGCTTCCGGATGCTCATACCATTATGTCGATGCGAAATGGTGAGAAAGTACGATATGCGGGCCTTGTGAACTGCCGCCAGCGGCCGGGAACCGCTGGCGGAGTGGTCTTTATGACCCTTGAAGATGAAACCGGTTTTGTGAACATCGTGCTCTGGGAAGGGGTGTTTGAGCGATACGCTGTCCTGGCAAAAACCGCCGGCTTTCTTGGAGTTACAGGCACGCTTCAGCTAGCAGAGGGTGTGGTGCATATTGTTGCGGACAAACTCTGGACGCCGGACGTCAGTTCTAATCCTATCAAACTTCCCAGCCACGACTTTCACTGAAGAAATTTGTGCAAGAAAACTCTTCTGCTAAGAATACGCAACAGCTCAGTGTGAACTTAGTTTTTGGTTTTTCAGGGAAGCTTTTTTAAATTAAGGGAATCTACCGTAAAAAGTGTACTGCTCCGGTTATGCACAGGGACGTGGAGATTGGAGACCCTTCAACCGGCTGCTTACGGCGGTGAGCCAAATCGAACCGAGTATAGCTCAAAAAAGAATACACAAGATCTCGATTGATAAGATATGTTGCATGAAGTTTGAACAGGTCAGTTAATGCTACCTCGAAATAGTTCCCACCTTCGGGGACCTTATCAACAAGGGTCGGGTTAAGGGAAAAGGGTGCGTAGGAGAGGACATTGTCCAGATGAAGCCAAAAGGTTACGGGAGGATTGCAATGCATAGAATTAAGGAATGTTTTAAGACATCAATTTTCGGAGGTATAGTCGTAATCTTACCTGTGGCGATTCTGTTCTTCGTTTTTAAATGGCTGTTTAATCTAGTGACGGATATCATTCGGCCGCTGACAAATTTGGTTATGGCAAGATCCGAGGTTCAAGAAATTGTGGCAGATATATTGGTGATCGCCGTCATTTTTGGCATCTGTTTTGTTATTGGTCTCTTCGTAAGGACGAAGCTCGGTAAATGGATTTACCAAACCCTGGAAAACAGACTTTTACGGATTGCCCCCGGCTATTCTCTTGTTAAAGAGACGGTCGTGCAGTTTTTTGGGAATAAAAAATCTCCTTTTTCATCGGTTGCTTTAGTGCAGCTGTTTGGGAATACGACTCTTGTGTCTGCCTTTATCACGGATTCACATTTAGACGGGAGCTATACCGTTTTCGTACCAACCGGCCCTAATCCCACATCAGGCAACATCTATCACCTGGAAGAAAAGTATGTGCACCCGGTGGATGTGCCGATTGAAGACGCGATGCGGTCTATTATTAGCTGTGGCGCCGGGTCGGCCAAACTTATCAATGCGCATTTAGGGAGTGCAAAACCATCCGGAGAATAAGGACAAGCCCGGTCACAGGATGCCCCTGGGGAACACCGGATTCCAGTTTTTTTGCTTTTCATGCGTTAAATCCTTGTGGTGAATCGACGCGTCAACGGCGACGATCTTTCAATCCAATTCGAAATAGCCGGGTCAGTATTACCAGGCGGGTGCGTTTTGAAGATTTTGCTTAATAAAAAATGGCATCCCTTTCTAGCTCTAGTTACCCGCGGAGTGGAGCCGGAGAGGGGCTACCACTACAGCCGCAAGGAACAGAAAAGCGGCTGCCAAAAGGAAGCCCGAGCCGATGCCGTATGCCTCAATGAGGAAACCAGCCAAGATGGGGGCCGGCAACGCTAATAATTGCGTTACCAATGAAGCGAGACCAAATGAAGCGGCTGGGTTCTTGGTGCTCGCGATGTCCATGACCGCTGCTGTGGTAACGTTACCCAGTGTGAAAAAGAAGATACCAACAGCGGCAATCACAAGTCCTAGCTGAACACCTGGTGCTGCGAGCCATAAGAGCAGATAGAGCGAACCGAGGATGAGTAGTGCCGGTAACAAAACCGGCTTCCGCCCGAAGCGATCCGAGAGGATCGCAACAAAAGGCTGTGAAACAATTCCTATTCCGTACAACAGGGAGAGGTAAAAACCCATTAAAGCCGTTGAGTATCCCAGGTGTTCCTGGAGGTAAATGGGTAGAAACGTCAAAATGATCAGCCGTGCCATGCGCATGAAGCCCCTGATTACAGCAATACCAATAAAAACGCGGTTTCTGGCTAGTTTGCCGATCTCTCGGATCTGCTTGGAGGCGGTAGGCGAGGAGCTATTGGTCCCAAAAACGCCCCTGAGACTGAGCCAGAGTAAGAATGCTACCAGTAGGGCAGGAACGATTTGTAACTGGAGCACAGCACGCCATTGAAAAACCCCAAGTAACACTCCCACTGCTAGCGGGGTGACAGTATTACTGATGTTAGCTGCCATCGAGTGAACCGCGAGAACAGTAGCACGACGCTCTGGAAATCGACTGGTCAAGGAGGCCACGGCTGCTGGATGCCAGAGTGCCGTGGCGAGTCCTACCAGGCCAGCTGCCGGTAGTAACCAGACAAACGTTGGGGATATTCCAAACAGCAAATAGGCAGCGCCCATAAATACCAACGCTGCCGTCAGAATAAGATGCCGGTAATGCATTACCGAATCGGCTAATAACCCCGAAGGTAAATTGAGCCCCCCTTGCGTTATTTGCCGGGCCGTCATGAGTATCCCCACTTCCACATCATTCAGTCTCAGGGCTGTCTTGACGGAAGGAAGGATCACCGAGAAGATTTCCATGTACCAGTGAAGTGCCAAGTGTCCACCCGCCACTACACCTAATAGCCAGAGGCGCTCGGGACCGAGCCCCCGGATCATGCTGAGGAAATGTCGAGGTCTGAGCATAGAGCTACTTTCGAGGTCATTCAGTTACAGTTCAGACTCGCCCGGTTTCATACGGACCACGGCGTTGCTAAATAAGCTGTTCAAAATGAGTTGATTTGAATGGCGTCCCCGACGGGATTTGAACCCGTGTTGCCGGCGTGAAAGGCCGGTGTCCT
>JBHHYU010000118.1:0-7773 GCA_046757725.1 Binatia bacterium | reverse complement strand
CAATGATACACGTAAAAAAAAAGCTGTCAAGGAAATTCACCAAAGCTGGCCAAAACGGCCCCCCGTGATCCTTCCTCAACCTAAAGACTTAAGACTTCCGGCACCGCTTATTCTACAGAGTTTTGTAACTTTCGTTTCGGCCTACGGTATTGTTTCTATCGCCAACCCGGTAAATGCACATTCCCCGATATTAAGCTAAGGCACACCTCACCCCTCCCCTAAACAAACGGGGCTGGGAATGAGGTGCACCGAGAAGTTGACGCGCCGGACATAGCTAAACACGTCCAGTCAAGACAGGTTCATAACGAGATCACGCTGTCGGGTTGTCAAGAACACTCCCAACATTAGTGAAAACATTACTCACACTCTCGCCGATTCCGGTCGCCTTAACAGCAAGCCAGATAACGAAGACAACTAAGGCAAGTATCAAAGCGTACTCAGTAATACCTTGCCCATCCTCTTCACTAAAGAGTCTTTTTAGAAATCCCATTCTTTTCACCTCCTTTCTCTTACAATACAAACGTTATGATTTTGATCTGTTCCTCAGCAGTAAGCCTTTGAAACAGCACAATCCATGCCAAGACCAAAAATCATTATTTTTTCCTAACTTACGAAAACTACCGGTGCGCCAGAAACCCTGCCGTGCCAGAGCTGTCATGGCCTGAATGACAAAAATGTCACGAACTTGAGTTCAGATGTCATAGTTTTAATGACATCGCCAACTCGGTGACGCTTCTACTCCCTTCATAACAGTCCGGAAAGCTTCGCAGCCGGATCCCTACTTTCCAGCGTTATTTCAGTGCGATAGCAATCTATTTCCTTGGCAAGGAGGATCAACCTCGAGACTATGAACGCCTTACCGTCGCACTTGGTATGCCTTTTGCCTAAGCTTAGGTCGGGATACCCCATGGTTCATCTACTAGAAGCAATAACGGTTCCACATCGCGGTAAAGAGGAGGTCTACAAGAAAACCGAATCTCTCTTGGCAGTGATGCGTCAACTGGACCCTTTTTATGAGCACCATATACAGCGATCCTGCTCTTATGCTCTAGATTTCGGACGTCGGGAGGGGTTTGGCGAAAAAGAGCTTCGCCAATTATATCTAGCGACCTTTTTCCACGATATTGGAAAAGTGGGGATTCCCGCACATATTACGAATAAAGCTGGACCATTGGACCAAGCGGAAAAGAAAATTATGCAGACCCATCCAGGGCTTGGAGAAAATATTTGCCTAGAACTGGGCCCATTTGAAGAGATCGCGTACCTTGTAGGCTGCCATCATGAAAGACCCAATGGAACAGGTTACCCGAGAGGACTTAAAGGGGACGAGATTTCCGAGCTGGCTTGTATCCTGGCTATAATCGAAATCTATGATGCGTTGCGCAGTAAACGGTCCTACAAACAACCTTTCTCATTGGAACAAAGCCTCGAAGTTCTGTACCAGAATGCTGAGGCGGGACACGTAGATAAGAACATTGTCGTAGAGTTCGATCGATTTGTCACTGGATGATGGAGACTCACACCATGCCATTAACTGAGGATAAGGCACGTTTTACTGTGCTGGTCATCGAGGACCATCCAGATCAGAGAGAGCTGTTAGAGCTCGTGCTGCAGAGAGAAGGCTATCGTGTCATTTCGGCGGCAAACGGAGCGGAGGCTCTCGAAAAACTTGAGAAAGAGCCAGTCCAGCTTGCCCTTTCGGATATTATGATGCCCAAGATGGATGGATTAGAACTGCTTCACAGGATCCGTAGTAACCAAGCGTTCAAAAATATTTATCTGATTCTTATTACAGCCAGGATCCAAGAAGGTGATCGGGTGCGAGGTCTCGACCTCGGGGCCGACGATTATATCAATAAACCCTTCTCCTTTACTGAGCTTCTAGCCCGAGTTCGCGTAGGCGCACGAGTGGTTCAATATCAACAACACCTCGAATACCAGACCTTGATTGATCCTCTGACAGGTCTCTTTAATCGCCGCGCCTTCGAAAAAAAAATCGAGGAGGAATTCGATCGAATCAAGCGTTATCATCACCCCGTTTCGCTTCTCATGCTCGATATAGACAATTTTAAGATGATCAACGATACCTATGGCCACCACGGGGGTGACACCGCCCTCAAAAAGATTGCCGGCAAGTTGAGCTTAAAAACGCGCCGTAGTGACTATCCCGCTCGTTACGGTGGCGAAGAGTTTGTTCTCATTTTGCCGGAAACGGATTTAGAAAGTGCCCTTCAGGTGGGTGAGAAAATCAAGAACGACATCAAGAGCAGCACCTTCGGAACAACCACTCGACCTTTCTCTTTGACCGTCAGCATTGGCATCTCTTCCAATACGAGGAAACAATACTCGGATTGGCATCACATGTTACAAGACGCTGATCAGGCCCTTTACCTGGCCAAAAACAACGGCAAGGACAGAGTGGAAGCCTTTCTCCCCCAGAATACAGAAAGACTAGATAATGGAAAAATTTTAGAGAAGCAGCTGGCCTGAGTTCCTCAATCGGTGCCATCTAACTATCCATAAAGGAGAATCATTAAACTAGACGATGAGGTTCCGATATACCACTTTTGGACTGCTCTTGTTTCTGACGCTTTTCCTGGGACTAGTAATTTTGTCGGATAAGCGTGCTACGGAAGCGGATGTCAATTACCTACTATCTGCTTGGGCCGATCATTCTTCGGAGATCTGGGCTCAATTTGCAACTTTTTCCGCATTCCTTTTGCGTAAAAGTCGCTTTTTCTTACAACTTGCCCAAGAAAATCGGGATCTCGTGTTTTACGGAGGTACCGGTTTAATGGGTAGCCTGATGGTTATTCTCATGATCTGGAGTAGTCAAAAGGTCCCGGAGCAGGCCTCTGAGGTAGAGTCTCTATTAAAGGACCTGAAGCGAGAAAAGGAACACGCGGAAAATCTGGCCAGGCTTAAATCTGAATTTCTTAATCAAGTATCTCACGAGTTAAGGACCCCTCTGGCCGTTATCATGGGGTACGTGGAGTGTATTCTAGATGGACTGTACGGACAACTTGACGAAAAAAACAAAAACATCCTAAACATCGTTTCCAAACAATCAACCGATCTGAAAGATATGATCGAACGCATATTGGTCTTCTCCCGTCTGGAGGCCGACAAATCACACGTCCGGATCGAAGAATTTTCTCTAGGCGCCGTCCTGGATGATTTGAAGGGCACGTACGCTTTCCTAGGACGGCAGAAGGGCCTTGAACTCAAGTGGGAGATTCCGGAACAAATGCCAATGCTAACAACTGACCGCGAGAGACTTAAAGAAATTCTGAACAATCTGTTACAGAACGCCCTTAAATACACCGACCAAGGCTCGGTGACCCTACGAACCCGGTATCTGTCAACCATTGACTGCATTGCCTTGGAAGTAACCGATACCGGGATAGGGATACCGCGGGATTCTCTACCCACGATTTTTGATCCTTTTTTCCAGGTACACAAAACGTCAACAGAAAACTCACGGGGAGGCATCGGACTGGGGTTGAGCATCGTTAAAAAACATATCGAACAACTCAGAGGCACCATTGACCTGGAAAGCAATGCAGAAGTCGGTACCTCGTTTAAAATCAGTCTTCCCAGGGTTTACCAAGAAAAACCAGATCGGTCTAAGATATCACGTAGGTTATTACATTTTTTCCGTGGCACGAGAAATATTCCGGAAGGAGTAAGCCACGGAATAACCGCTGCTGAGGGAAGAGCACAGGCAGTGCAAACAGGTTGAAGCCCAGACCAGGATCCCTATCCTGTGGATGCGCGAATCCGATAGCCATCTCTACGCCTTTCTGAGCAGGCCCGACCGATTGGGGCCGAGCCGCAAAACCATGAAATGTTTTCGTAAACTTTTGTCTGCAAGACAACTACCTCTCTGGATGTCAGCAACAAGGTTCCTGGCCGGGAAGCTATTTCTTGAACCTCCTTTGTGATCCCGCATGGAAAAGACATTCAGAGCTTGCCTGCCCTCCATAGCCGACATCATTTTTTTAGCGGTTTTTATCATCCTGAGCTCTATCGTCGGTAAGGGACTCTTAGCCGATGCCGATACCGGATACCATATTCGTGCCGGTGAGTTTATTATAGAGACGATGACCGTTCCAAAGCACGACGTGTTTTCTTTTCGCTCCCCCTCGCTCCCTTGGACCGCTCACGAATGGCTTTCCGAGGTGATCATGGGACTCATTCATAAAAGTTTCGGTCTTACGGGTATCGTAATTTTTTTTTCATTCGCCATCGCATCGGTTTATTTCGTTTTATTTAAAATAGTTCAGACAACCAAAGGCAATATCCTTTCATCTATCCTTATCGTTTCTCTCGTAACGGCCGCCTCAATGGTACACTGGCTGGCAAGGCCGCATATTTTTTCATTGCTCTTAACCATGGTGTGGTATCATCTGCTCGATACCTACCAACATGACAAAGGGAACTATTTGTATTTTCTTCCTCCTCTTATGCTTCTCTGGGTCAATCTCCATGCGGGCTTCATAGTGGGCTTTGTGCTCTTGGGGGTTTATCTATCCGGAAATCTCTTTGGATCGGTTGCTGCGTCGGAAGCACAGAAAAAGAAACGAAGATGTATGGTGCTGGTATTGACCCTTACCCTTACTGTCTGTCTCCTGGCTTCGCTTGTAAACCCCTACGGGTACAAGATTCTGTTGTTCCCCTTCAGCCTAGTTTCGAACCGTTATATAATGGATCATGTCGTCGAGTTTCAATCACCGGATTTTCATGCCGTCATGCCGTTTAGATACCTTGTTTATGCAACGTTAGCCATTCTGGGGATCTCCAGGGGGAGACTGAACCCCATAGAGTTGATGCTTATATTGTTGTTTACTCATATGGCGCTCTATTCCGCGAGATACATCCTGCTCTTTGCTATCATCGCCGCGCCCATCCTCGTACGGCAGACTGAAAGGATCGTATCAAAAACCGAAGGAAAGTGGATGGACTTTTTGAAGATAAGATCCAAAAATATTGCATTATTGGATGCCTCCGCCAAAGGCTACGTGTGGCCCACCATGGCCATTTTGGTCGTTTGTGTCCTGGCGGCAAAGGGCAAAATAGCGTATGGTTTCGATAAAAGAATTAAGCCTGTGGCCGCCGTAGAATTTATGAAGAGAGAAGATCTCAAAGGGCATATGTTTAACAATGACGAATTCGGTGATTATATCATTTACGCGACATGGCCTAAATACAAGGTCTTCCTAGACGGTCGCTCGGACATGTATGGAAGCGTCAAGGTCGAGGAGTATTTCAAAGTCGCCTGGCTAAGACCAGACTGGGAAAAAGTGATAGAAAAATACAACATCAACTGGATCATTTATAATACGAAATCAGCCCTTTCTACCTTTTTACTGGCAAGTAAGGAATGGCGGCTTATCTATAGCGATCGGGTCGCTAACATTTTTGTTAAAAACACCCTTGACAATCAGCCCATTATAACGAGGTATCCCGACATCAAACCCACCTTAGAAGAAAATGAAACCACCGAATCAAATTGAGACCGTTCAAAACTAGCTGCCGGACTTGACCCATCCCGTCGATATGTTCATGTCAGTAGTCATCGCAGCCTACAACGAGGAGGAAGTTCTAACTGAATTTCATAATCAGCTTGCCACTGCCTTAGGCTCCATGTCGATCGACACGGAAATCATCTATGTCAACGACGGCAGCACTGATAAGACCCTAACGGTGATACAAGGTCTGCGGCGGGCGGATCCTAGAATCGCGGTCGTCGATCTGAGCCGTAATTTTGGAAAGGAGATTGCTTTGACGGCCGGCCTCGACCACGCCAATGGCGATGCCGTTGTCGTTATCGATGCAGATCTACAGGATCCGCCCGAGCTGATTCCGGAGCTCGTCAAGCAATGGAAGGAGGGGTACGACGTCGTCTATGCCAAGCGTATAACCAGAGGTGGAGAGAGTGTAGTAAAAAAGGGGACCGCCTTTATTTTTTACCGTCTTATTCAACTAGTGAGCCGCGTTAAGATCCCCGAAGACACGGGCGACTACCGTTTACTGAGTCGCCGCGCCGTTGAATCTCTAAAGCAGTTACGCGAACAACACCGATTCATGAAGGGTCTGTTTGCGTGGATCGGCTACCCTCAAAAGGAAGTTCCTTACCAGCGTTCCGCCCGCCAGGTAGGAAAAACAAAATGGAACTATTGGCAGCTCTGGAATTTTGCCCTTGAGGGTTTTACGTCTTTTACTATTGCACCCTTGAAAGTTGCAACTTACCTCGGCCTTCTGACTGCGGTGGGGGCGTTTCTTTACGCCGGCTTTATCGTTTATAAAACGATTATTTACGGAGATCCGGTAGCCGGGTATCCATCGCTGATGGTGGTGATCTTATTTTTTGGCGGTGTCCAGCTTATCACTCTTGGGGTGATCGGCGAGTATTTAGGACGGATGTTCGATGAAAGCAAAAATAGACCGTTATATTTTTTGAACGGGTACCAACCCGCTACGTCACGGAAAGCGCAAAGCTGATGTCATGAGCCGTGTTACTTCGCTATCCTCGACAACCGTAACTTCAGCGCAACTTGGATCAAAGCTCAGATGCGCCCTCGGCAGGGCAAGCGCACTCCTCACATCAAAACGCATCGTTATTTATGCGTTAGCGCTGACGTTCATAACCTGGATATCCGTTGTGACAATAAAAAGGATAGCCATGGTAGGAACCGAAGGAACCCCACCGGTCTGGCAAGCCGGCGACTTCCTAGCGTTTTACTCCGCCGGCCTTATAGCGAATACGAATCCTGAGAAGCTCTATGACATAGATACGCAACGGAAGATCGAGCAACGGTTAAACCCCAGTTTGCCACCCAGAAGACACCTTCATTATTTATATCCTCCCTTTTTCTCAGTTTTGCTTCTACTTCTCAGCCACTTTACCTATATCCAGGCCTACTGGATATGGACCACGGCAAGCGTCGTTCTTTACTTGTTATCCATCTGGATCCTCATACTTCTTGTCCCATCTGCAAAAGCTCAGTTTGGCCACATTCTCGCGGTATCAGCGGCTGCACCCGCTTTGGTAAGGTGCATTTTCTTGGGTCAAACGACAACGCTAGGACTTTTTTTTTGGACCTTGGCCTTCTATCTCCTGAAGCGAAGACGGCCCTTATGGTCCGGCATGACAATGGGGTTATTAACCTACAGGTTTCATTTTCTTATCGTCATGGTCCCCGTTCTGATTATCAAGCGACTCTGGCGGACGGGTCTAGGCCTGGTTATTGCCTCTATAGCCCTTATCTGCGCCGGGGGATTATTTTTCCCTTTTTCATTGTACGCCGATTACCTGGCGAGCTTAAGCATTCTATTGGCAAAGATACAGGGGAACCATCATCCACTAGCACAGTACGTTTCTCTCTATGGTTTCTCACGCCTACTATTGCCCAACCCCCTGGCTGCCGGTTTTACATTGTTGGGCGTTGCGCCGTTGTTCTACTGGTTGGTAAGAATCTGGCGAGGCAACGTTGAGCCTCATAGCGATGCCTTCGATCTTCAGTTTGCGATGACTATCACCGTGACCCCACTCATCATGCATCATAGCCTGATTTATGATCTGATGCTTTTGACCATCCCCGCCTTACTCATTTACCAACACAGGTCCCTCTTCTCTCCCTACTATAAGCTCCTACTTGCGTTGATATACTTTGCCCCTTATTATTCTTTTCTTATCGCGGAACAGACCGGCTTCAATCCGACGCAGCCACTTTTATTCTGGCTGAGTTATGAGATTTACCGGGCATCAGA
>JBHHYU010000117.1:0-8024 GCA_046757725.1 Binatia bacterium | reverse complement strand
TTCGCTGGGTCGGTTCCAGGTGCTCCCGGAGCTTGTCGAACCCGATATCCATCAGCACAGCAGCATCCAATGCGTCCCTGGCCTTCCATGGCGCGGTGGCTGCGTGAGCGCTTTCACCTTTAAAAGTGAACTCGGCCGAGATGAGGGCGTATTGTCTGAGGCCATACATGGTTGCGAACTCACCACCGATGTGGTCGTGGATGGCGACATCCACCTCTTTGAAATAACCATCCCGCACGAAGTATGGGCGGCTTACCAGCTCTTCCTCCGCTGGCGCCCCAAAGATCTTGAGAGTGCCGGGCAGTTTGAATTCGTCCATGGCCTTCTTCACTGCAAATGCCGATGCGATCAGGACGGCGGCGTTGACGTTATGTCCCTCGGTGTGTCCAGGAGCCCCTTCGGTGATGGCCTTGAGCTCAGTGACACCGGCAGCCTGGGAGCATCCCGGAGTGGCATCAAATTCCGTGTGCAAAGCAATCACCGGTTTTCCCGACCCATAGGTGGCCATAAACGCCGTAGGCATTCCCGAGATGCCCCGTTCGACTTGAAAGCCGGCATTTTCCAGGATCCCGCTCATAAGACCCGAGGTCTCGAACTCCTGCATGCCCATCTCGGCAAAGTAGAAGATGTTGTCCCCTAGAAGCGCAATCTGTTCCTTGTTCTGATCTACAACGTCGAGGACAAATTTCTTTTCGTTCCCGTTCTTCACAGCACCCTCTCCTTTCTTTATGGCCTTGGGGTCGGTTACGCGACAAGTGATTCTATCGAAAACAACGATCGATCGAAAGGGGAAAACATAAGTTTTGGATCCAAAGAAGCCGAGGGGAGGCTTATCCTTCTCCGCGTTGTCCCCTGAGGTCACTCTCTTGAACCAGTCATTCCTCGCTCTTATGAGTCAGGGACATACCGACCATGCCGGCGCTAGGCACGAATGTTGCCGCGACCTGGGCAGCTTCTGATTCCACCTGGTACCCCGATAACCCAAAATGTCTACTTGGCTAATGGAGTGTTTCATCTTTGTTCCTTAGAGACAGGACGAGAGCGTTTGGCACCACCTGTTTTCTTTCCTATCGATTGATGTGATGCGGATAGCCAATCACCACCACCCTGGAAATCCTAGCCAAGTCGTTATGTTGGAAGTTTGAGCCCGCTTCCGCTTGACAGTACTATTGTGTTTGACTAAAGCTGATAGAACGACAGATTCTACTAACAAGGAGAACTATATGAAAATGAAAAAACTCGCGGTCTTGATCGGGCTCGTTACGATTCTGCTTCCCTTGAAGCTCAAAGCCGACGTTTCTCCACACACGAAAAAGCTGATCGAGGGGGCCAAGAAAGAAGGCAAGGTCGTCCTGTATACGACGATGAATATAAGCGAGTCCCGGCCCATGCTCGACCGGTTCGAGAAAAAATACCCGTTCATCAAGCCAGAGTTATTTCGCACGGGTGGTGGCCCGATGCTTAACAGAGTTCTTTCGGAGCACAGGGCCGGAAAGCACTTTTTCGACGTGCTCGGCATCAGAGGAGAGGCGTTCCTGAGTCTCAAGAAGGCGGGCGTCATCGCTAAGTACAACTCTCCCGAAAGGGCAATGGTTGAGGACGATCTGAAAGACAAGGAAGGCTATTGGACCGCATCGTACGGCATAGCCCTGGTCCTCGGTTACAATACACAGATGGTTAAAGCCGCTGACGTACCCAAAACGTATAAAGCGCTTCTCGATCCGAAGTGGAAGGGTAAGATCCTGAACGACACGGAGAACTTTCACTGGTTTTCCGGCCTTCTGCGTGCCTGGGGCCGTGAGAAAGCCCTCAAGTACATGCGCCGCTTGGCATCCCAGGATCAGGTCTTCATGCGTGGCAACACGGCCCGCGTGCAATTGGTGGTAGCCGGAGAGAAGCCGTTGCTGATCGCCTATAATCACTCGATTCAGAGGTACACCACCCTGGGGGCCCCGATCGACTGGGTTCCGCTCGAACCGGTTATCTTTACCTCGAACGTGTTCCTGTACGCCAACGGGGGCCCAAATCCCAACGCGGGAAAACTGCTGGTGGACTTTCTCATTTCCAAGGAAGGCCAGACAATGATCCGAGGTTTCAATCGCATCACGGTGCGCAAGGACGTGGACCCGAATCCTCCCAGACTCTCGAGAGGCTACAAGCGGTTCGTTCTGACACCGGAACAGTACGAAGACTATGCGGAGATAGTAAAGCTTTACCGCAAGACGTTCAATGTTCACTGAGAAAGAACGGGACTTCTTGGAGGACCGGTTCCGTAAAGATAGACGGTTTTTTCCGAATTTTGAGAGAGTAGACTGAAACACGGAGCGAATGAATACCCCGTATGATGAGAGGGTCTCGTGCTAGGGGATCGACGTTTTCAGGAGCTATTTTATCGAAGACCTTAACACCCTTCCGCTTACATTATGCGGAGGGAGTCTTGGTGTGTGAGGATTGGGCTTCCAATAGGGTAACTAATCTACCTTATGTCAGATCTGAGTCCTACCAAACGCTCCCTTAATGACTTGAGATCTCTCGCTCGGTTTATCGGGTGTCCTACGGCTGAACTCATCGTAGCTATGTCCCGGTTAAACCGCCTCCCCACTTCGCTCAGCGTGGCATTACCAAATGCCATCGCCAGCCTTCTTACAACAGCCCGCACTCCCGATACTGCTCACCCTTGACCAAGAGCCCTCAACTCAGCATCTTTCAATCCATAAGACTGAAGCCTGATCCGATTTTTGCCTCGCGTGATCGTGAGTTCCGTGCCGTGGAGAAAGAGATCAAGATTGTATGGATGTAGGCTAAAAGGTCCTTCCATTTTGCCCTTAACCCCGCACTAGATCTGGGCCAAGACCTGTATCAACCCTCCGAAGATTCTGCTTGTACGACGGAATCGTTTTGCATTATTCTTCACGCTGAATAAGGTTTAGTTGCCTTCCATAGCAAAATAAAACTAAAGAAAGGGTAAGAAAATGACGCTCTCAGAAATTATTAAAATCATCGAATACGGGATGCATTTCAAACTATTTGAGATTAACAAGACGGCCGTCACCCTCTCCTCCCTACTGATGTTTTTGTTGGTTATTGCGCTATTTGCTCTATTCTCTCGATTGCTGCGACGGTTACTGCAAGTGCAGATTTTATCCAGGTTAGGCATCGAACGAAGCACACAGTACAACCTGATTCGCATCAGCCATTACGCCATTATGCTTGTCGGTGCTGTCGTTGCCTTTCAGTTTATCGGTGTCGATTTGACCGGCCTCGCGGTGATTCTTGGGTTCCTTTCGGTCGGTATTGGCTTTGGTCTGCAAAACATCACTTCAAACTTCGTCGCAGGCCTTATTTTACTTTTAGAGCGGCCCATCAAAGTTGGGGATCGCGTCACCGTCGGGGATCAAGAAGGTGATGTGAAGGAGATCAAGATTCGTTCAACAACGATCCAAACGTTAAACAACATCGCCGTTATCGTCCCGAACTCAGAATTTGTGTCGTCGACCGTTGTCAACTGGTCCCATGGCGACCAAAAAATAAGGCTGGAAATCGATGTGGGCGTCTCCTATGATTCAGATTTAGAGACAGTCATTCGT
Organism: Binatia bacterium; assembly: GCA_046757725.1. Taxonomy (GTDB): domain Bacteria; phylum Desulfobacterota; class Binatia; order UBA9968; family UBA9968; genus JBHHYU01. The sequence continues at coordinate 4,437 of JBHHYU010000117.1, read as the reverse complement.
TCCTTGAAAGAGGCGGCGGAAGGGCATCCGGAGGTGCTAAAAAATCCTGTACCGGAGGTATTGTTAACAGGGTTTGGAGACTCGGCATGGGACATGACGCTCAGAGCGTGGATCGACCAACCGAAGCGCCATCCGCTGGTGCGCTCTGAAATTAACTGTGCGATTGTGCGAAAGTTTCGTGAAAACGGCGTTGAAATACCCTTCCCGCAGCGCGATTTGCATGTACGTTCCCCCTTGCCGGTTCCGCTCGCGAGCGGATCTTCTGGTTGAGAGCATGTTAGCTTCATCGCTAGCCATCATTAGCGCTAGCTCATCTCGTCCCCTCTCCCTCTTTATGGCTTCATCCTTGATTGGCATCGAGCCCAGGGGATGCATATAGTGAAAACCTGCGTCAATTTAAGTTGACTCAGGTGTTTCTTTCAAGACGCAAAGGAGATCCCACCATGGAATACAAGATGCTTGGACGGAGCGGTTTGAAGGTGAGTGTTGCAGGACTCGGGTCCGGAGGGCCCAGCCGATTGGGCCAGAGGAACCATAAAACCGAAAGAGAATCTATACAACTCGTGAGGCAGGCACTCGATTTAGGTATCAACCTACTGGATACGGCCGAGAGCTATGGGACAGAATCCATTATCGCTAAAGCCATTGCGGAGGTTCCTCGGGGACGGGTTGTGATCTCTACGAAGAAAGTGCCGCCTTCTCCCCATAGTAAAGATCCCGCGGGAGAGCTCAGAAAAGGGCTGGAACAAAGCCTGAGAAACCTTGGAACCGACTATGTCGATATTTACCACCTTCATGGAGTGACGCCCGAGCAATACACTTATTCGCTGAATGTACTCGCACCCGTACTCATGAGGATGAAAGAAGAAGGGAAAATTCGGAGCCTGGGTATCACGGAAGCTTTTGTTCCCGATCCAAGTCACAAGATGCTCCAACGAGCTCTAAAAGACAACTGCTGGGATGTCGTCATGGTGGGGTTCAACATGCTGAACCAGTCGGCTCGCAAACAGATCCTACCCCAGACCTTAAAGCAAGACATTGGCGTCTTGGTCATGTTCGCCTTGAGACGAACCCTGAGCCGCCCGGACCGTTTGAATCAGGCCGTTGCCGATCTGAAACAAAGAGGCCTCGTGGATCCGGATTCGTGTGACCCCGGGAACCCGCTCGGATTCTTGACCGAAAATGGAGCGGCCTCAGGCCTACCGGAAGCCGCATATCGATACTGCCGGCATGAACCTGGCGTTCATACGGTCTTGATGGGCACCGGAGATCCCGAGCATCTAAAGTCCAATGTAGAATCTTTTCTCAAGCCTCCCCTACCCGAAGAAGATCTGATTAGACTCGAAGAGATCTTCGCCAAAGTGGACTGCATCTCCGGGAACTGATGCCAACGGTTCGGGACCGACGTGGGCTTACCATGTAATCGCACCCACGAGTTGTCTAGTAGGGATGGAACAGCTGCCAATCAAAACTAGCGCCTAAGAAAAGACTCGCGACCTCTATTCTGCTCTTCTTTCTGCTAGTACGTGATTCGCTTCGGGTTCTTACACGCCCACCGATTCAAAGCCAGATTAGGTTGTCAATTCCTCTGCCTTCATCGCCGCCTGTACGGGCGGTCGCACGGCCACACGGGCATGATACTGCTCCAGTACCGGCCAGCGGTCGAAGCCCATACCGATACGCGTGCGCCAGTTGAGAACCGTAAAAAGATAGGCATCGGCGACTGTGAAATCGCTGCCGACGAGGTAGGTCTTGCCTGCGAGCTGCTGTGCAACGTAGTCAAGGCGCTTAACGAGTAGCTCCTTTGCGATCACTTTATAGGTATCCGGCGTCGTCGGGCGTAACAGCGGGCTGAAGCCCTTGTGTATCTCTGAGGTGATGAAATTCAGCCATTCCTGGAGACGGCAGCGCGCCCAAGTGCCCGCCGCCGGTACGAGCCCGGATTTGGGCCTACGGTCGCCGATATACTGCAGGATGGCTGGGCCTTCGGTGAGCACTTCACCGTTGTCGAGTTCCAGCGCCGGCACGTAACCTTTCGGGTTGATCGCAAGGTAGTCGCGGCCCTTCTCGGTCTTCTTGCTGTGCGTATCAACGGCCTCACGCTCAAAAGTCAGTCCTGCCTCGCGGAGCGCGATATGCGAGGCCAGAGAACATGCGCCTGCTTTATAATAAAGTTTCATAATTGGTTTTCCTTCCCATGGTCTGAGCAGGTCATCAACACCACTTGAGGGTGCGTGCCAGTCTGTACTTCCCCATCCTTTAGCACACCCGTCAAGTGAAGCTCAACAGCTTCGAAGGAGAGAAGGAGTAGAGGGCAGATTGAGCTACCCCGGCTTTGCCGGGCACCCAAAAAGGGGACAAACGGAAGAGGCAAGCCCTGAATTGATTCATTTTAAGTTCGTCCGAAACGCTCAGATCTTTCACGGTGTATTATTCCTTATTGCTACACCATCAAGTGGCTTAGTGAGCAAGCTGGAATCCCCATCAGGATGATCCAGGGGCGTTATGGAAAGTACGTTTGAGACGACGGAGATACCCCCTTAAGGGCTCTATTTGAGAGGAAAACCGAAACGTTTTGGGGAACGAGCTGGAAGCCCGTGAAAACTATGGTGGTCGCAGCAGGACTCGAACCTGCGACCTCTTGCATGTGAGGCAAGCGCTCTAACCAACTGAGCTATGCGACCATCCAAGAGACTTTTAACACCTTCACCGGGTTGCTTCAAGAGAAAGGATCAGACCTTATGGGACGCTTCGCCATGTCGTTACGGGCTAGACGAGACGACGGAGGCTGGCCCTTATTCACATCACTTCTCTTTTCGTTTTACCCTCTGATTTAAGGACTCCAAGATACCAGCGTTAACAGCAGCAATGAGATCCACGCTTGCATCCAGCTCTTCTTCAGTCATACCCGCTTTCCTTGCATCCGCAAGGCGTCTGTCAGTTCAAGGTTCGCAGTTACGGGTCATCGCTACTGCCAAGCCGAGAAGCATTTTCTCGCGCTCACTCAAACAATTTACGCCGTGCGCGTCACGGTAAAAGGTGCGGAAATCGGCTCTCTTCAAGACCATCAACTCCTTTCGCTTTCTATGAAAGCTTGCCTATGTTAGTTTTTCCCCGCAAACCAACGCAAAACCAAAACTTCCCACGACGCGGGTTTTCTCTCCTTCCTTTATGTAGCGGAGATACCTCTCCTCAAAACGCCGCTTTAATTTAGAGGGCCCGTTCTGTAAATGCTCGGCCACCTCCACCCAGTGACGCCCCGTAGGTATACCTTCCATACTGTCCTGATCAATAGAGAAGGTATGAAGCTCAGCCCGGGTAATTTGAAATCCTTCCTGCATCAGGAGTTCCCGAATACCCCGGGCGGAGAAAAAACAAAAGTTTTCTCCATGGGAACGACGAAAAATCGCATGGATCTGGTCGTGCAAAGCTCGATCCAGGGCATCCTCAGCTTCGAGAAGAACGGGGTCTAGAACCACAAAACTACCACGGGAACTCAGGATGCGGCGGGCTTCTCTCACCATGAGGGCTGGATGCCCAAAATGGTGCAGACTAAACCCTATGAAGGCACGGTGAAAAACGGCCTCGCGGAACGGCAGGGACTCCCCATCCCCCGCTATCTGGAGGTAGCCGGGGATCGGGTCCTTATCTTTTTGCTCCCGGGCCACACGGAGCATGGCCAGGGCCTGATCTAGCCCCGCAACGCTTCCCTCTTGGAGCTGTCGCGCCACGGGGCGGGCGAAGCGCCCGGTACCGGTGGCAAGGTCCAGGATCTTTTCATCTCCCTTGAGCTGCAGGGCCTCTATCAGTTTCACTCCAAGCTGGACGCGTATATCCGACCGCGCGGCTCGCTGGTCAAACTCAAGGGCGTGTCTGTAGTCGTGAAAATCCGTCTTCATCGCTCTTCCCTCACTTTTCTACCATTCCTTCTATGACCTTCCAGTGTCTCTCACTTACCGGCATGATTGACAGACGAGGCAGACGGAGAAGTTCGCATCCCGCCAGTTTGGGGTTGGCCTTCATTTCTGAAAGCGAGACTGAACGAGCGAGGGCTTTCTCCGGCTTGATGTCCACCACAACGAGTTTGGGATCCTTTCTGGCGGGGTCGGGATACGGGCCCTTCATAACCTTGGCGACACCCACAGCGGCCTTCTCGCCCCCAGTATGATAGATCAATATCCAATCACCCCGGCTTACTCCGCGGAGATACTTTAACGCCAGATTGTTTTTTACCCCATCCCATACCGTGCCTTTGTCCCTCTCCAGCTGTTCAAATGAATAGGCATTGGGCTCGGTTTTAAAAAGCCAATGATTTGCCATGGTCATATCCTCCTACATGGAGAATCTTCCGTCAACCACTTGATCGCTCTCTTTAAACAGTGCGGTTCCTCAGGAGAAAACCTTCCGGCCTGAGTCAATAGGTCACTGCCTCGACGG
>JBHHYU010000116.1:0-8074 GCA_046757725.1 Binatia bacterium | reverse complement strand
GTGTATACACGCAGGGCTTTAACCGTTGGCACAAGAGGGTCGGGCACCTATTACAGGGTAGGTAGAAGGCGATATTGGTAGAGAAGGAGGCGCATTTATTAGAACTATGCCGCTACGTGGTGCTCAATCCACTACGGGTCAAAGTGAGGGATCGAGTCCATCAGTGGAAATGGAGCAGTTACAGGGGTACGGCAGGATTAGCTCGAGTGGAGAGGTTTTTGACCATTGATTGGATCTTAAGTCAGTTTGGGAGTCGGAGAGTCGAGGCCCAGAGGTCTTCTGATGTCTTTTCAATCTTGGGAAAGGAGCGGGTATATTTTTCACATCTGAAAAGTAGTCACCTTCGTCGACGATCCAGAGCCGCGTCCTGTGGAACGCCCCGTCTCCCGTTCGTTTGTGCAAGACAACGACCTCCTGGCCGATCTCGATAAGCGCTAGTTGCACCGCCACATAGGCCACACACACGCCAACGATGATCGCGACAATGGTGAACAACAGCGTTCTCAAGCGTCCTTCTCCCGCGGAGTCCAGCCCGAAGGATACGAGCTGAGCCAGCAGTGTTTTAGTGTCCTCTCTAGGGAGGGTTAGGCGGGCCTGTCCCGCCGGTTATCAAGACCCCCTGTATCTCTTCGCGGGAAAAGACCCCGATCAAACACTACCCCTGTGAAAGTCAGGACTAAAGTTCCGGTACCTCATCCCCGCCACCGGAACTAGGAGGGGGGGAATGGCAAGCCTCAGGGAGTTTTCTTTTTATCGAGTATCGCCTTCACGACCTTTTCCGGAGTGAGGGGAAGGTCGCTGATTCTCACGCCGACGGCATCATAGAGTGCGTTGGCGACGGCGGCCGGCACGGGGATGATCGAGGGCTCCCCGATCCCCTTGGCCCCGAACGGTCCCCCTTCCGCTGGGTGTTCGACCAGATGAACCTCGACCGGCGGGGCGTCGAGAGAGCTGAAGATCTTGTAGTCCAAGAAAGTCGGGTTGAGCATCTTGCCGTTGCCGAAGTTACAGGCCTCGCTCAGAGCCTGACCGAGCCCCTGCATCACTGCGCCCTGGATCTGACCCCTGACCGATAGAGGATTGATCGCGGTCCCGACGTCCTGCGCCGCAACGATGCGAAGGACCTTCACGCCGCCGGTTTCCGGGTCGACTTCGACATCCGCGACATGCGCGGAAAAGGCGGGTTGGTTCGGAAATTGGGAAGCCGACTGAACGCTAACGATCGGTCCCCTTTTGTGTGTCAGGGCGAGCTGTCCGACCTGCTGTAGAGAAAGACCTTTCTCTGGCGATCCTCTGACGTAAACCCTCTTTTCCTCCAGGAGCAAATCGCTGCTGTCCGCCTCCAGCTTGTCCGCCGCCACTTCCATGATCTGCTTCTTGACCTCTTCGGCCGCCAGCTTGGTGGCGCTGCCCATGCTCCTCAACGCCTGGCTTCCCGCGCTGATCGTCGAATGGGGGGCGAAATCGCTGTCCGCGGTCCGCACGTTGACGTCGTCGAGGTCGACGCCTAACACCTCGGCCACGATCTGGCCCAGGGAAGTAACCGTCCCGCTCAAATCAATCACACCGGTCATGACGGTCACGGTACCGTCTTCGTTAAGCTTGACACCGGCACTCGAGGCCATCCCGCCAACAAGCCAGTAACCAAGGGCGATCCCGCGCCCCCGATGCTGCCGTCGGGTTTTCTCACTCCCTTGGCTCGCCTGCGCCACTTTGAGCAGAGTCTCCTTGCCGTACACACTCTTGAGCGGGCCCCCGCACGCGGGAGTCCGGTCGCCGTCCTCTATAAGATTCTTCAGACGCATTTCCACAGGGTCCAAACCTAATTCGCGTGCGATGATGTCGATTTGCGATTCGGAGCCGAAGGCAAGCTGAGGTCCGGCCGGCCCCCGGTAGGGACCGCAGTCGGCGTGGTTGGTATAGACCGAAAAGAGATCGATCTTGAGGTTCGGAATGCGATACGGCCCGGCGGCCAGCATCTCCGCTCTCGTGCAAATCACCAGACCGTTGCCGGAGTAGGCGCCCGTGCCGAAAACCAGCTCGACCTCCCTTGCGACGATGGTGCCATCGAGCTTGACGCCGGTTTTGTAGCGCATGTGGCAGGGATGACGAGGATTGGCGCATTGGAAGTCCTCGCCTCGGCTCATGACGATCTGAACCGCCATCCGGCTCTTGCGCGCCAGTGCGACCGCTGCAGGCTCGACCGTGGGCAGCATCTTACCGCCGAAGCCGCCGCCGATTTCGGTTGGGATCACCCGGACCTTGATGAGCGGCAATTGAAAAATGTCTGCGATCGACGACCGTATGGAAAACTGCGCTTGTGTCGGAACCCAAACCGCGACCTTGCCAGACGCATCAACCCGGGCCAGCACCGTGTGCGGTTCGATATAGGTCTGGTGCACCATGGGAACGTGGAAGCGATGCTCGAAGACGCGGTCGGCCTCCTGAAAAGCACGCTCGCTATCGCCCAGAACGGTTTGTTTATGAAAACAGATGTTGCCCTTGCGACCCGTGACCATTCCGGCCGTCCAGTATTGATCGTACTCCTCGTGGATCAGCGGTGCTCCCTCGCGCATCGCTTCAAGGCCGTCTGTCACGGCCGGCAACAGCTCGTATTCGACCTTGATGAGACCCAGCGCTTCGTCTGCCGTCTCTTCATCCACGGCAGCCACTGCGGCAACATGGTCCCCCACAAATCGCACCTTGGTGCGCGGAAAATACTCTTGGTCCCGGATAAACCTGCCGTAGCGAACCGGAGGGAAATCCTCCGCGGTCACGACCGCCTTGACGCCCGGGAGACGCTCCGCCTTACGGGTATCGATCTTTTTGATTCTGGCGTGGGCATGAGGGCTGCGCAGGATCTTCCCGCAGAGGGCGGGAGTCGCAAGGCGCACATCGGCCCCGAACACGGACTGGCCCGTGACCTTTTCCAAAATCTCTACGCGGGGGAGTTCTTGACCTACGACTTTCATCGCTCTTTTGCAGCCTGCAGAATCGCATCGACGATGGGGCTATACCCGGTGCAGCGACAGAGGTTGCCGGCGATCGCCTTGAGCGCTTGCTCCGGAGTGGGCGAGGGGTGGTGGTCCAGGAGGTATTTTGTCGCCATAATCATTCCAGGCGTGCAGAAACCGCATTGGGCCGCCCCGTTCTCGGCGAAGCGCTTCTGGAGCCGGTGCAGATCGCCATTGGCGGCGACCCCTTCGACGGTTTGAATCTGCCGACCATCCGCCTCGACGGCGAGAATCAGGCAGGAATCGACCAGCTTCCCGCCCAGGATGATCGAGCATGCCCCGCATTCGCCCTCCCCGCATCCTTCCTTTGTCCCTGTAAGGTTAAGGTCCATCCGCAGAAAGTCGAGCAGGGACTTTGCCGGCGAAACCTCCTTCTCGTACAGTTCTCCGTTGACAGTCAGTCGTATTTTCTTGGTAAGAACAGCCATATCAACTTTCCCCTCTCACTTGTCTCAGCGCTCCTTCGAGAGCTCGTCGGGTCAAGACCCTAACCATCTCACGCCGGTAGTCGGCGCTGGAGCGCACGTCATCGATGGGGTTCGCACTGGCGGCCGCGCGTTCGACGCCTTCGTCGATTGCCTGCCGATCGGCTTTCTTGCCTCGAAGCGCCTCTTCGGCCGCTCGGGCTCTGAGCGGTGTGGGTGCCACAGCTCCCAAGGCGATGCGAACGTCCGTGACGATATCGTCTTTGGGGGCGAGTGAGAGAAAGACGGCACAGTTCACCACGGCGATGTCCATGGCCGTGCGTGTGCAGCGCTGGAACGAGCCCCCCGACCGCCTGGGCGGCGAGGGAATGAAAATCTCCTTGAGAAGCTCATTTGGCTTGAGGGAGGTTTTGCCTGGGGCCAGGAAAAATTCTTCTAGCTGAACCTCCCGAGCGCGTTGACCGCCCGCGATTCGGACGCGTGCCGCGAGAGCGATCAGAGGAGGGGCTGTGTCCGCGGCTGGAGAGGCGTTGCACAAGTTGCCTCCGATCGTGGCTCGGTTGCGCGTCTGAATGGAGCCGACGACCGCCGCTCCCTGGGCGATGGTTCCATAGCGTTTCTGGATCAAAGGGGAGGACGCGATCTCTTCCATCAGAGTCAACGCTCCGATCTTGATTCCTTTGCGGTCGGACTTGATTCCCTTGAGACCGCGGACTTTTTTGAGGTCGACGACCAGGCCGGGCACGACCGTGCGCCGCTCCAGACGCAAGAGGAGGTCTGTCCCTCCGGCCAGGAGCGTTGCCTTTCTGCCGTGGCGGCGCAGCAGGGAAACGGCCTCGCCGAGCTTTTGCGGGGCGAAGTAATCAAAGCTTCTCATATCCCGTTCCGGCTCCTTCCAGACACGATACCATGACGATCTATTACATAATTTTTCCTCGATTACCAGCGCGTTGAACGCCCATGTTTGCGCCGCAGAATCTGGTTTAGGTGACATGCTGAGAGAAAAATAGGTCGGGAATCCTTTCATAACCCTATCATGCACTTGACCATCCCTTTACCGCCTCAGCGTTGTTTCGGCTCTCACGACCCGGATCCTTTTCTTAGTGTTCGTACGGGCTTGGTAGGTAGGGGTCAGGTCGCTGGCACGACCATTGAGGATAGAATATCCTGAGCTCTGGGGTGCCCTGGACCGTGAGGCACTACTGCGGCATCCTGACCTGAAAAGTTACTTCTCTTGAATGTCGGAGGCCCTTGACGGAGGAGAAACGAGAATCTTGATTTTTTCGGTTTTTTCAATGTAGCGGACAAAGCTGTACTTGTTCTCCGCTGAATCCAGTGGCGCAGGGGGAACCTTTCCCGCTCCTGGCTCAACCTTGGCAAGGATGAAATGGAGATCCGAGCTCATCAGGGCCTGCAGAAATCCCGCCTCGAATTCTTCAACAGTTTGCGTGGAAATCGCATTGGCGAAACCGGCGCCCCTGGCGATGGCGACTAGATCGGTCAAGCCCGCAGTCGCTGTTGGTGCTCCGCGCGAGGACTCATAACAACTATTGTCAAAGACGATGTAAGTGAGATTCCTGGGATGTTGGTTCGCAATCGTGGCAAGGCTCCCCAGGTTGAGGAGAAGAGAACCATCCCCGTCGAATACCACGACCTTCCGGTGGGGGAGGGCCAGTGCCAAGCCAAGGCCTACGGATGAGGTAAGGCCCAGGTTTTGTAGATGATAGTTCCCAGGGTGGGGCCGGGCGGCGTACCACTCGTGTCGTACCCCTCCAAGGTTTGTGACCACGAGTTCTTCCTGGAAATGCGGGGCAATAGCCTTAAGACAATCAAATCGCTTCATCGTTCTATCTCAAGGCCTCCTTGACAAGCAAAAGTGCCGTAGGTCTGCGGGAGGAGCGGGCCAGGGTCTGGGCTTCTTGAATGGCTGGACGAATCTCCTCAACGTGCACCACCCTTTCATACATGATTTGAAGCGCCTGCAGCACCGGCTCGGTCAGCATTCCGATAGTGGCATGGCTCGGATTTTCCTCCCCCATACCGCCGCTGTGACCGATGAGCATCAAGATTGGGATACCAGGTTGGATACAAACAGTTGCGAGGGCATTGGAGGACAATAAGAAACCGGCGTTCATCATAACCATGGCTGGCCGCTTTCCTCCAAGGTAGGCACCGGCACAGATTCCAACACCCTCCTCCTCTCGCGTCACCGGCACGTGGTGAATCGCCGGGTCATTTTCCAGGGCCATCACCAGATTGTGCAAGTTGGCCTCTGTAAGAGTGGCAACAAAGTCTATGCCGGACTCCTTCAAGGAGTTGACAATTTCAATGGCGATCTTTGGCTGCATGGTTTCGCTTGTTCCTTTATATCCAAAACGAATTTAATGCAACATGAAGGGGCCGAGTCTACGCTTGTCGGTTGGCGTCGATCAAAGTGAAATCGATCTTGCGATTTGATTTTACCGGTTCCCCGTATCGGTCGCTTTTCCCTTATGCCTTAGCCATGATTCCCGATCTTTCTCTCCAGCACTTTTGCTCACATCTTCAGGAATCTACGGTTGAATCTTGAAAATTGACCTTCAGAGGATTCAGGTTCGAGGGTGATAGAAGAAGATCACATCACGCCCGATGATCAGGACGGGTCTTGACTGTCCCGCCGAAATCCAATATCTCTATTTCAAGTCGTTCGGGCATGTCGATCTACCAGGGATAAAAATTCAATAAAGAATTGAGGTTTTTATGGAATACCGTGATGCTAGAGAATGGATTCAAAAGGTAGAGGAGATGGGGGAGTTGAAGACCCTTAAGCGTTGCGACTGGAATCTAGAAATCGGTGCGGTGACTGAGCTAGCGCATCACCGGGAAGATGGTCCTGCCGTGCTCTTTGATGAAATTAAGGATTACCCGAAGGGGTATCGACTCCTTGCTAACTCATTGGGTTCCCGGAAAAGACTGGGGCTTACGTTGAACCTTCCCGCAGGCGAGACAAAGATGGATTTTGTCCGTTCCTGGCGAGAGAGATACAAAAAAATCAAACCCATCCCTCCGAAAATGGTCAAAGACAGCCCCCTTCTGGAGAATGTTTATCGAGACAAGGACGTTGACCTTTTTAAGTTCCCTACCCCGAAGTGGCATGAGCATGATGGAGGGCGGTACTTAGGAACCGGAAGTATCGATATTACGCGTGACCCTGATGAGGGATGGGTAAACTGGGGAACTTACCGCGTTATGATTCACGATAAAGATACTGTCGGTTTCTATATCTCCCCAGGCAAACATGGCCGCATTCAAAGAGACAAATATGCGAACTCCGGAGAGCCCTGTAAAATGGCAATGTCTTTCGGCCATGATCCGCTCATATTCCTAGGTGGGAGCATCGAGGTTCCGTATGGCGTTCCAGAGTATGAGTTCCTTGGAGGTGTCAGGGGAGAACCATTGGAACTCATTAAGGGGGAATATACGGGTCTCCCTATCCCGGCCAGTGCAGAGATTGTGGTGGAAGGAGATGTGATCTTCGATAAGCCCCGAGTTGAGGGTCCCTTTGGTGAATGGACGGGTTATTATGCCAGTGCTGAGAGAAATGAGCCCATTGTGAAAATAAAGCGCCTTTATCATCGAAATGAACCTATCCTTTTAGGCTCTCCTCCGGGGAGGCCGCCCGTGGAGCTTGGTTGGTATCGATCCTATCTCCGGTCTGCCCTGATCTGGGACGAAATAGAGAAAGCCGGAGTCCCGGACGTCAAAGGGGTGTGGCTCACCGTATCCGGTGGAAGCCGGCTTATTCTTGTGGTGTCGATTAAACAGCGCTATCCCGGGCATGCCCGCCAGGCAGCGCTGGTTGCATCGCAATGCCATGCCGGGGCCTACCTCGGTCGTTACGTGGTCGTTGTGGATGACGATATCGACCCAAGTAATACCGATGATTTTCTCTGGGCTATGGCCAGCCGCTCCGATCCTGTCAATGACATCGAGATCATTCGCCGCTGCTGGAGTGGGCCTTTGGACTCAGCGATTCAACCAGGCAAGAAGGGGTTCAATTCCCGCGCGATCATCGATGCCTGCCGGCCCTTCGAATGGATGAAAGACTTTCCTCCGGTGGCCGAATCGAGCCGAGAGGTCTTGGATGCAACGGCGAAGAAATGGGGCAACGTGCTGTTTAACGGTGCCAAACGGCCTTAGCCGAACGCAGCCTCTTGGCTTACGAGGGCAAATCAAATCCGACTGCAACGATCTCACCCTTTCTCAGGAGCTTCAGTTGTACATGAAGCGGCCGTTCCGTGTTTTTAACGAAAGATTCAAGGTCAGCGACCTTGTGTATCACAACGTCGTTGGCTCTAAGGACAATATCTCCCCTTTGGATATCCGCTTTTGAGGCTGGGCTTCCAAACTCAACGTCACCCACCAACACCCCCTGTTGGATCTGGAGATCAAGAAGCGTGGCAAGTTGAGAAGTCAGGTCCTGGACGTGAAGGCCCATAAGCCTCCTCGTGACCGGTATCGGTTTTTTAGTGGAGGGCAACTGCCTGGCCTTGGCGAAAACCTGAGATGCGACATAGATCGGAGCATTCATCCTGAGGGCTACCGCGATGGCATCGCTGGGACGTGAGTCAATTTGCAATTCCTGCCCCCTATACT
>JBHHYU010000115.1:0-8206 GCA_046757725.1 Binatia bacterium | reverse complement strand
GGTGAGCACCGGAGTTGTATCGAATGAGCAACCTACCTTCACTCCCGGGCGGCATCACCTCGGGCTGAACCTCTGCCGAAGTGCAGCCGCAGGAAGTGGCTACAGATTCGATCTTCAGTTCTTTTTCGCCCAGGTTACGCACTGGGATTTCGGCTGTGACCAACTCCCCTTGCTCGATCTGTCCAAAGTCATATTGCCTCGATGCGACCTCAATGTCGGGCTTCCGATCCCCACACCCACCGAGCAGCAATACTACGATACCGACCCCTAATGCTCTACCAACCAACCAAGGTGCCTTCAAAATCCCTCCTTCCCGAATCCTTATCCCCCTTCAGCTCCTGCCGCTTACGTTGACCCGTTAGGTCGAAAGGCAACTCACACATTCCCTACCGGTATCACCACTCCCAACATCACCACCCCTAGAGCAATCATCACCAGGCCAAACCCCAACCGCAGGCCCAGTGCATGCTGCCGTTCCCAGCTCCCCAACTGTTTCGCCACAACGCGGTTGCCCACTGCCAGTAAGATGATCACCAGAGGAAGAATATAAAGGAGGTTATACAACGCCAAGTAAGCCAGTCCCCACACCATCGTCGTTTTGGCGTTCAGGAGCGTGATGACACTTACATATATCCCGCCTGAGCAGGGAAAGGTGCACAGCCCCACGATGAATCCCACCCCCATCGTCGCGGGCACCGTTGCCACCTTCAGGAGCTGGTTCATCTTTTTGTGTGCTATTGCCGGCATGTGCAGCTTGATGGGGAAGTCCGGCCAGGCGTACTCTATAAGGTTCAAGACACCCAGCCCGATCAGCAGATAGCTCCCGATACGGGCCACGAAGTGGGGGTCTTCGCTGAGGCGCACCGTACTCAGGACGCCGAGCCCTATGGCGAAATAGACGATGAAGATTACTCCAACGTAGAGAGCTCCCAACCAAAGGATTTGCCTTCGGCTCTTGCGGATAGTGAACAGGAAAGCCAGCAATAGCAGGATGACGGCAAAAGCGCATGGGTTAACACTATCAAGCAGGCCGGTAACTATGACTGCCGGCAGCAACGTCGTCAGGTTGGCATCGTCCGGAGCCAACCGGACCTCAGCGGGAGTGGGCGGCAACAAGGGAAGCGCTTGGCCCAAAGCCGTGTTGATAGGGAAACTCAGGACTTCACCGGTGAAGGACCAAAGGCGATATTCCTCAGGCTTGCCATGCATCTTGGGTTGCTGTAGGACCAGCTTTCGGGGCAGATCCTTATGGGCCAGCAGTTGCTCCAACAGAGAGCGAGGCACATGTCCCAGCACGATCAACAAACCACCATCCGGCCGGGGAGTGAAGGCATAGAGGGAGTCGGCGATCCTACGGGGCAACCCCACCGCCGCTGCCTGATCGGCCAACAGCCGGCGGCCGCCGGGCCGCGTGAAGTCGTGTATGACTGGCTCAGCGGTAACCCCACCGATGCGTAGCGCAGGCAGCAGCGTTTTTTCAACGTAGGGCCAGCAGTCCGCGCAGCCGGCACTGAAGAAGATATGGAAGCCTCGAGTCGTTTGTGATTGGGCCAGGGCCGGTGTCACAAAGCCCGCTACGATCGCCCATATGCTCAATCCAGAAATCAATAACCGCCAGCGACGCATCGACTGATCTCCGGGGCTATTGAATAGTCGCTGTCAGCCGTGCTTCAGCCACAGGTGTATCCGGGTCATTGGTCCTCAACCACACCACTCGTACAACGCGCTCACCTCGGTTGACCTTGTGGTACCCTGCATCAAAGCGCACGTTGAGGTCTGCCCGGTGTCCCGGCGGAATGATGTTGTGGTCCAGTGTTCCCGTTGTACAGCCACAGGAGGTAACCATATTATCAACGACCAGGTCCTGATTCCCCCGGTTGACTACGGCATAGGTCAGGTTGATTACGTCTTTCCTCCCCACGGAACCCAAATTGCGGACAGCCGGCTTTACAAAAATATCCGGTTGGCGCTGGTCACTGGGCAATGTCCGGCCATAAGTGTTCCGGGGAATATTGGCCATGTCGTGCCAACCGCGGATGGACTTGCCCATAGTAGATAGGGGCGGTAGATCACCACCCTGATCACCAATCCGGTATTCCACTCCGCGAGGTGATGGAGTCCAATCATAGCCAAAGACCAACCCCACCACGAGCCCTATAAGCACCACACCAAACAGTATCAGCCCGGTTGATGACCGAGGTTTCGACTTTTGGTCTTTTCCCTGTACCTTAGATTTCCTACGTGGTTTATTCTTGTGAGACACGGTTTCTCCCTTGCATCCTGGAGCTCATCATCCGATGCTCTTGCTACCGTTCAGTCCCCTTCGATCGCGGTCAGATTCATCTAACAGGTCGAGGAAAGGACAGCAGCAAAACTTTCACCGTAGCGATTTACTTTCCCACAGTTTTGGCCTTTTCTTTCAAAGCCGCCCCAGCTTTGCTCAGGATTCCCCCCAATCCCTCCATTATCTCTTTCCGCATCTTCCCCCGAAGCTCAGGGGTCATCTCACTCAGCTTCGTCCCATACCTCTGCATCATCCGGCCCATAAGGCTCAAGGTCTCGCCATGGATGGACATCATGGTCCCCATAATCTCAGGTGATCTCATCATGCCGCCTGCCATGCCCATGCCTGGGCCCATCATCCCCATCATGTGCCTGCCGGAACCCATATGGCCATGCGTGCCGCGGTTCATCATTCCCATCATGGCCGTGCCCGGCCCCATCATACTCATACCTGTGTCCTGCTGCCCCTGCGGATTCGCCTGACCCATACCCATCTTGTGTTGGCCGGCACAGGGATTCCGAGTCCCCTGCTGGGCCATGCCGGAACCGCCAAGACCCAGCAAGAAGATCATCACCACAAGTGCTATCAGTCCTTTCTGCATGATCCTACCTCCTTTTCACTGAAATACTGTCCAATCTTTGGCAAATGAAACAACTCATTTGTCACGCAAGGCCGTTGGTCTCCCTCTGCTGTTGAAGCTACTTTCCACCGGCGTCAAGGGACATACGCGATTTGATGGATCTCACCGCCAACCCCGATTCGCCTGACTACACGTCCTCGGGCCACATCAAAGACAAGCAGGCTCTGTGCCGGTAGGCTACCGACATACAGATACTTCCGGTCGGGAGTGGCGAGAAGATGCTCGGGCTTAACTCCAAGATTAACAGTGTCTATGACGCGGTTGCTCTCGACATCGATGACTGAAAGCGTCGTCTCGTGCCGATTCCCTACGTAGACCAGCAACCGCCCCCGGCGCTGCCCGATGGCGAGGCCGTGTGGGCCATCGCCTACCGGGATCGTAGCAATCACCCTGTCACTCTTTGTGTCGATCACGCTTACGCTGTCGGCACCGCGATTAGTTAGGTACAGGTAGCGCCCATCAGGTGTCGTCGCCATATGGTCCGGCTGGGCACTTACAGCGATCTCTTTGACCACACGCATCTTTCGGGTGTCGATCACAGAGACGACACCAGCTTTCACGCTTGTGGCATAGGCCTTGCGCCCGTCGGGAGTGAACACCACGTAGATGGGCATTGCCGCGACGGGAATGGTCGTGGCCAGCGTGTCTGTGCGTGTGTCGACGATCGCGACCGTGTTCGCACTGCCAACTGTGACATAGACCCAGTTGCCGTCAGGGCTTACGGCGACGTGATGTGACCTGCCTCCAACATTGACCTTGTCAATCGTACTCCGTTTCTTGAGATCAACGACGGTGATATCATCGGAGCCAAAATTCGCAGTATATGCCCGTGTTCCATCAGGCAGTACTCCCACGCCGTGAGTAAGAGGGCCAACCGGGATCCTGGTCATCTTCCCCGAGCCCGGATCAAAAAGAGCAATTTTACCGGTTGAGCCCTGGGCGAAGATCAGTTTTGGCTCTAGCTCCCGTGATGCCCCCGGTGCCGAGAACAGGAAAAGCCCTAACAGGACAGTTGAGGCACGCATGATCGACTTAACATTCATTTTCTAATCCTCCCTTTTGCGTAAACATCTCAGTTTTTTCTCCGTTGCATCGTGTGACCGGTAATGCCTCGTCACCGGACCAGTCCACATAGGACCCGTCATACAGACGGATACGTGGATAACCCAGGAGCCGCAGGACAAAGTAGTCATGCGACGCCCGCATCCCGGTACGGCAATACAGAACGATCTCCTTGTCCGGGGTGGCCCCTACGTTTCCATAGAGTCGGGCTAAATCCTTGCTGGATTTGAACTTCTTGGGCCCTGCGGTCAGGTTACGGACCCAGTCCACGTTCACCGCGCCCGGGATGTGCCCTCCTCGTTTGACATCGCGTCCCGGGACCCTTCCGTTGAACTCACCGGGCGATCGAGCATCGATCAGGAAGATCGAGGTATCTTTCAAGCGGGCCTGTATCCAAACCCTGTCCGCCGAACGCTCGGGACGAAGACGACTGCGGTAGCGAGCAGCTACCTGTTTCCGATGATCCCGGGATATAGGATGACCTTCCCGCCGCCACAACTGGAAGCCACCTTGGAGGACACTCACATGGGGATGGCCGAGATAGTCCAGTACCCAAAAAAGCCGGGTTGCCCGATCTCCACCAAATTCGTCATATATGACGAGTCCGGTGCCGCGTGTAATGCCGCGTCGACCCAATCCTTTCTCGATCTCCTCTACCGGGACCAACATCCCTGGAACTCCGTCGATAGTCCGGGTAATCTCCGCGAGTGGGAAATTAAAGGCGCCCGGAATGTGCGCCGCCTCGTAGGATTTAGGACGCCGAACGTCTAAGATACGAACACTACCATCCCCCAGCTGGTCCTCTACCTCCCTTACTGAAACTAACAGCGAGGGATTAGCATAGCCCGTGTTTTTCCGCCTGGTCCCGACAGAACCCGCATATCCCAGGGTCGCAACTAGCAAAATCACAACCACTGCACTCGCCCATGCCCATCGTTGCTTATCAATCTTCAACATCAAACCCTCCCTTCAAGCGCTAGACTGTAATAATGAAATAAATCCAGGTACCCGTTTCTTGTACTGTTTGAACTCCTCTCCGAACTTTTCCAGCAGGTCATCGTCCTCCAAGTGCGACAGGCGTATATACCTGGCAATGAGGAAAGGGGCTAGAAGAAGCGTTAGCAGTGTCGGCCACTGAATTAAGAAAGCAATAATAATCAAAATCAATCCCAGATACTGGGGATGGCGCAGCCTGCAATAAAGACCTGTGACCACCAGCTCTCCCTTTGCCCGATAAACTCCTTTCCAACCCAGCGCAAGCAACGAGAAACCGATGGTGATGAGCGCCGTGCTTACAACCATGACCAGATAAACGGCCGGTTCTATGTTCATAACCCCGACCCATGAAAGGAGATAAGCCCATAGATGGCTTTCCATGTGACCGAAGATCTGGGGCTCGACACCGAAAAGAGGCGCCGAGAGGTAAATGGTCAGCGGGACGCCAAACATCTCCGCAAAAAGGCTGATAAAAAAGGCCGTGGTGAGTCCGGCGTTTTGCCATTCCGCCGCTCTACGCGGCTTGGTCAAGAAGAATACGAAAAGGAGAAAAATAGCAGCAACGTTGGCTACAGCCCGCCAGTTACCATACCATCTCTCGAAAGCAACCGCTTGTGGGGAAGTGAAAATCGTTGCCGAAAGGTTCAAAAGGAAAAGACCCACGATCAGGGCAGTAACTATCGTTCGTATCCCGCTACTCAATCTGTCCCGGATCTTCTGGTTCATCTCACTTCCTCTTGGCTCCTCCCAAGGAGCAGAAAGCCCGTGACAGAGGCCAAAATCATTGCTACGCCGAACACCTGGGCCGCAGGAATACCCCAGGCAAAGATTGCCGGCCGGCCACGGAAAAACTCGACTGAGAATCGCGCGACTCCATAGGCAACAAGATATGTGAAGAAGGCAAAACCATCCGTTTGATACTTTTCCCTGGTTCGCCAGACAAAGAGAAATACCAGAAAGTAAGCGAACATTTCGTAGATTTCTATAGGATGAAGAGAGACGTTAAGGGGCGCGAGTGAACGGGCATCCGTATAGGTGATAGCCCAGGGAAGATCCGTCGGTTTTCCCCAGCTATCGCCGTTCAACAAACAGGCGAACTGACCCACGGTCTGGCCCAGTGGAATGCCGGGCGCCAAGACATCGGCAAATCGCAGAAAAGAAATATTTTTCTTGCGGCAGTACCATAAGGCCGCTATCAATCCACCCAGAATGGCCCCAATAATACCGATCCCCCCATGCCAAACGGCCGGAATCTCCCACGGGTTTTGTAAAAAATAGGCCGGGTTCGAAAAAAGAATGAAGTAGATTCGAGCTCCGATAACTCCCCAAAAAAGGGCATAAAAGGCAAACTCTTGAATGAGGCTCGGGTCAAGCCCTTTTTTTTGTGCTTCCTTGGCGCTTAACCAAAGAGCCGTAAAAAACGCGAGCGTAACGATAATGCCGTAAGAACGGACCTCAAAACTCCCCAACTGAAAGAGAATCGGATACATGGTTTTGTTGGTCCCTTAACTCCTCGGAGGTCCAAAAAGTTGATTGCATGGCAACGCCTTACGCAATGCCTGTGCTAGATTCGAATATCTCGTCTTACCCATATACTTCAGTTTTACAAATATCCTAATCTCAAACTATTTGATTAAAAAAATTCCCTCACCAACCTGACGTCGTGCGCCGTTGCTGCATCACCTTTTCCTTGAGCATTTTCAAAGCATCTTGCATGCCAAAATCGCCTTGCGGCGGAACCTATTGATTTGTTAAGGGTCTTGTTAGACTTCCTGTACGACGAGCCACATCGGGATCGTCAATCTCGTCCCCACTCTCGACCATAGCGTCGACTCCTACTGCAATCCTATCACTTGACCGACTGATAGTTACCTCTCCCCTCCTCGGCACTTACGATGCCCCGCAGAGCCTCATCTACCTTGGCGGTGATGACCCCTGCTTCAACCGCCCCGACCTGCTTGTAAGTGATCCTGCCCTCACGATCGACAAAAAAGGTTTCCGGAATTCCCCAAACGCCGTAGTCAACGGAGACCTTCCGGGTGAGATCCCGCCCATTGATATAGGTAATCCCAAACTCTTTAATAAACTCCCGAGCATTGTTTTCTTGGTCCTGGATGTTGACGCCAAGAAACACCACGTCCTTCTCCCTGTATCTTTTCCAGGCAGCCTCGAGAGCGGGAGCTTCCACGCGACATGGCGGACACCACGAGGCCCAGAAGTTCACGAGAACCGCTTTGCCCCGATAGTCCTTAAGGCTGATGGTTCCTCCATCAAAGAGCGCCAACGTAAAGTCGGGGGCCTGCCGGCCAATGAGAGGAGACTGAATAAAGTGCGGGTCCCGGGTAAAACCATAGGCCAGGAGCCCGATGAAAAGGATTACGATCCCGGTTACGATAATGACACGACGCCAAGCCATAATGAGCCCTCTGAGAAGCCTAGTAGCAGCATAGATTCCGGCTCCTCGTCTGTTTTCGAGAACAAAAAACTACATCCCGGCAATTACTCAATTTCTTTCCTGACTCTTTCAAATTCTTCTTTGCTGATCTCGCCGCCGGCATAGCGCTTTTTAAGAACATCCAACGCATTCTCCCCACTCCATTTTGTGAAAGGTGTTTTTTCGCCGCGTAGCCATCTAACTGCGGCAACAAGCCCACCAATAAGGACAGCGATTAGAATCAAGGCCAGCAGAAAACTCAAAATACCCCCTGTCATCATAAGTCCCATACCCTCCGTCATTATATGGCCTCCGTGAATCTCTCGGGAGCCGCGGTTAGCCAGCAGGCACCCGACAGTTCAGGGCGTTCAGCATTCCACACGACCCGCTTCCGGTGATCGATGCTTTTCCGGTTTTCGCACGATCACCTTCATTCTCTCCAACCCCGTGATAGCTACAAACTCGCCTATGGAAACGTCTTCTGCACAGATGGCGTCCCAGATCTCGCCTTTATAAAAAATCTTTGCTGTCTTCGTTCCTTTCTGGATTACCCTGCCCACTCCACCTATCATTCCCTCCAACCCTGTGGTCACCGGCTTTCGCCAATCTTTCCAGATCAACCGGTAAAAGATCGAACAAAGGAGCAAGACAAGAGAGTATAGAAACAACGCTTGGCCCAGAGGCAAAAACCAAAAGAGGAGAAGAGAGACCAAGGGAAGTACAAATAAAATATGACACATGATGCGATTCGCTCCGTATGAGCAACATAGGCCTAAGCCCTTGCTCTAGC
>JBHHYU010000114.1:0-8217 GCA_046757725.1 Binatia bacterium | reverse complement strand
GAATGGCCGCCATTTTCTGAGTAATTAAACGCAGTCTCACCAACAATGAGTGTTCCCTCTCTGCCAATATAAGTGAGACACTTACCCTCTTTGAGTTTAGTGTAGAATAGGGGGCGAGTAAGGAGTGGAAGGATGGGAGCAACGGAAGAGGTGAAGTCATCCAGTTCGGAGGTGGAAGTGATGGCGAAGCCCGAAAGGCGGCGATATGGTGTTGCGGTAAGGCCCAAAATGTAACGGACAGGTGCTTTCTTCACGCAAGCCTCAAATGTAAAAGCAGGCAAATGGTGACACTCGTCGACGACGATTAAGCCGTATTTGGAGAAAAAGGCTTCCAGGTCGTCAAAGCGCTTGAGGCTCTGTATCATGCCCAAATCGATTACACCCGTTTGCCGGTTTCTTCCGGCCCCCACTTGACCGACGAGGCGAGAGGGAA
Source organism: Binatia bacterium (assembly GCA_046757725.1). Classification (GTDB taxonomy): domain Bacteria; phylum Desulfobacterota; class Binatia; order UBA9968; family UBA9968; genus JBHHYU01. The sequence continues at coordinate 7,784 of JBHHYU010000114.1, read as the reverse complement.
GACCCAAAAGTTCCCCGAGCCGGGTGCGCCATTGCTCCAGGATAGGTTTTCGATGAGCTAGAATCAGTGTGGGCACGTTGCGTTGTGCAACCACGTAGCAGCCCATCACCGTTTTTCCTGCTCCGGGTGGCGCGATCAGGACTCCCATGTCATATCGGAGGGTGGCTTCGACGGCCTTCATCTGTGGGGGCATTAGGGAGCCTAAAAACTTTAAGGCCAACTTTTCTGGTACCAGCCGTTCGTCGATCAGAGAAATCTTACTGCCGACTCTCGTTATGATTTCCTTTATCTCGTCCGCCGCACCTCTCGGCAGATGGATATGGCTGACATCCTCTTCGTAGCACCTTATAAATCGTGGAATTCGCCAGTTGGAAAGTCGTAGCTTTTCGCGTTCATAGAACTGGGGATTATGTAGCAACCCAACTTGCTTAATTTGAGCGAGCAACCATGGCGGAATCCCGGACTTTTCTATGCTCAATGCGGCTCCAAGACTGCAGCGGATCTGTTTAGGAGCTGGGTATCTTTCGCGTAGGGCTGGAGATACGCTTCCCAGTTTACCCGGTCCAACCGATACTGGCGGAAGTCTTTCAATCAGCATTTCTACCTGGGAGGACCCAATCCGCTTGATCTGACTCAAAAAGGTCCACTGGTCCGACCAAGGGCGGAGCTCGGGTCCACCAGGATTTAAGAACTCCGTATTCCCCAAAGCGCGAGATTTCTTTTGCAATGGCAAGGCGATAAGATTGCCAAACCCGGCTCGTGGCAAGAAATCCTGGCTGGGGAAAAACCGGTCGTAGCTGGCCAGGTCCATTTCCGCGCGCAGCACCATGGTTTCCTTTATAAGGCGTATCCCCAATTGCCTAGCTGACACGGCAGGCACCGGCGCGGAAAAGAAGATCCAAACATGCCCGCCGTTACCAGACCGTGATCGTTCCAGATAGGCTGGTACGCCGTAATACTTGCAGATATTCAGAAAGGCCAAAGCATCGAGAGCCCAACCTTCCTTGTCGAAATCGCAAGCCAAAAACCAACAGGTGTCATCCCTGAGCAACGGATAAATGCCGATGACCTTCTCTCCGCTAAGATGCTTGAGGATGACTTCATCGGTCAGAGGGAAATATTTTTTTGGCCTCCCTTTCCTCGAATTCCATGGATCCTCGCACGCTGGTGAGTATCCTTTCTTTCCGGTCCGTTCATTGAACCAGAACGCCGCATAGATATCCTCTCTCCCCCTAAAGAGCGTGCGAAATAATTTTATCTTTTCTTGGACAGAAAGATTGGAGTCCATGCGAACGGGTTTAGTAGACGTGGAGAATTCATGTCCTCTGTAGCTCTCTGCTTCCTGAGCTCCTTCAACTCTAGTGTTTGTCCCTACAGAAGTTGCACGGGATTGGCTGTAATCGGCCTTTGATTCAGAAACTTCTATGCCTAGCTTTTTTCTTAGCTCGGCATTTTCCCGGCGCAGTCTCTCTATTTCCTGGAGAGCTTTCTCTAGCTCGCGCACCATCTCTTTTTCCATCGTGTCTATTCCATGGCACTACGCGAAGAAAATCCGCTGCTTCAAAGGAAACTTTCTCAACAATGGATACCGAAGAGTTTAAGGATTAGCCGATTAGACGCCCAAACACACCTCACACTTTTTTCATTGGAACTACCTTTGCCTTGCCGGTGTCCGCTTGCTCATATCCTGCTGCCTTGCGCAGCAGCCCTGGCGCAACGTTCCAGTGTTGCCCGGCATCAGTAATCACCGTAACCGTCTTTCTATTATAGCGGGTCACTATTCCAACCAATACCGGATGTCCCTCGGCATGAAAAGTAACACGTTCGCCGATCCTAAAGTCTAACATCTGTGAGTGCGCTCGCATTTGGCTCAAAAAACGCAAGCGCTCGACGATCCTGTGGTTCAAATCGACAAGTTCCGCTTCGCTGAGTTTGTCGATATCAATCTTCGTCATGATTTCCAACTCCTCCTTGACTGCTTCCAGTTCACTCCCAAGGCATGTCGTACCAGTGGATGAACTCTCCGTAGCTGTCCTCTGCCAGACTATATTTGTCGCCCCTGGCATTCCTGCGTTCAAACCGCACCTTGGCATCTTTGAATAATTGAATTACTGCATCGTGGATCAATTCTTCAACCTCGCTCGGGTCCGTCGCTTCGCTGGCTTCAAGTAGCGAAGCAGCTAGTGATTGGTCGTCTTTATATCCCTTCACGGCGGCCACCGCCACCGCGTACTGCAACATGCCGGCCAGCATGACAGCCAGACGGTGGGTGCGCCCGTCTGGGACCAGCTTTCGTAACATCCGCACCCATACCTCATATGAGTCCGCACCGACAACGGTCCTTAAGTTGCGACTGACTTCCCTAACCCCCGCCTTCGCCTGTCTTTTAGTCTTCATATCGACTGCTTCAAGCTCTCTCCGAGCTTTTAATGGCATTGAATTCAAGACTTAGTACCTCGGTGCGAGGTTCCTTGTAAAACCTGACGAGATACTCAGAATTCGTAGCCTCGGCCCAACCAATAGTGCCAACTTATCCTCAATTTTCCTCCACGGTCAATGGTGTTTTCCGGCCATGAGTTCGGAGGCTAAGCTTACGTTTGACGAGGTGGCTGCTCGGTTGAGGCTAGGCCCGAAGATTGTCAAGAACAGAACGGCTTCGGGGACCTTTAGACGGTTTTAACCGAAAAGCCCTGCCCTGCGTCTCCACTTTCAGAGGTCCGCAGTCCAGGCGTGGTTAGAGGAGAACGACCAGGCGAAACAGGAAGAAGAGGATCTTATCCCCATGGCACGTGGTTACTTTCTCGGCAAGCCGTGATCAACACAAGACACTTTGGTTTGCCAGGAATCGCTCTGAGTCACGCTGATTGCAACCGCCGCTCCGTGGGGACAAAACGAATTTCGACGCGGCGGTTCAGGGCCATAGCGATCCGGTTCAGCATCGCCAGGGAGTGGCCCTCGTAGTCGGCATCTTCGAGTCGGCAGATAACCGATGCAGTGGTGCCGACCAGTTTTGCCAGCTGCCGTTGGCTAAGACCAGCCTGGGTTCGCAGGGCAACGATCTTGCGGGCGACCTGATCGTTAGCCCGCGCCTTTTCCAGTTCCGCGAGCCGTTGCGGCTTACCTTCATAATAGCGGCGATGAAGGATCTCCACTGCGTCTGAGGTCGGCCTCTTTTTCTTTTTGTGCATAATCAGCCCTCCTTGTGAGTATGGCGCTCAGGGTGCAATTCGAACTTGCCTTTTCTCCGAATCGCCTCCTCGATCTCGCGCGGCGGCACTTCGCGTTCCTTAACTAGTCCGTGCGTTAGTACCGCGGCAACCCTGCCGTGAAAAAAATACAGCATGCGATAATTCATGCCTCCAAGCCCTACGCGCAGCTCATAGATGCCATCCCGTAAGTAATCCGCCTCCGGGCGCCGTAGCTCATGGCCCAAATCTTTCAGTCGCTCAATGCGTACCCGGCACTTATCTTGCGCCTTTGGCGGTAGACGGTCCAACCAATCGAGCACTGGAACAGTCTCAGCATCCTCACGGTAGAAGACAACGGCAATCTTGGGCATGATGCTTAATTAATATGTTCGCATTTTTGCGAACATAAATCAAGAGGGCTAAAACTCAATACCGTAAACGTTTTCAGGGATCTTAAAGGGTGTGCACTATTTCACCCAAGAGGCCTGCGTCTCCACTTTCAGAGGTCCGCAGTCCAGGCACCCTTTCAGCATCCCAATGTCGCCCGGGTACTTCCTGAGAAACCGAGCGAAGCTCGTCCGGCTCAACGTTTAGCTGAAGGCGCCAGCGGTGCAGGTGCTTGCCTTCCTTGGGCAGGACGGGATCAAGAGGGACATAGGTGTTCGTGAGGCGATCTCTCAGGGCCTCCGTGGTTTTGCTGGCGCCGATCTCATAGAGTTCCAGCAAGAACCCAAGCCGCCTTATCACAGCGCCAATGTCAATGCGTGTCGCGTAGGCAACCAGCCGTACCGGATCGATTCGCTCCCGCTGCATCCAGAGGCCCTTGGCCACTTCCGTGATGCCGCCGCAGTATTCGGGTTGTTTCAGTCCGTCGATAACGGTGCGGTCGAGATCGCTTACTTTAACCTTTTCCTGCTTTGTCACCCAGTGATCCTCGATCCCGAAGAGGTGCTTTTTCTTGCCGAGGATGAAGCGGAATTCCGCTCCCATGATCGAGCGCGACCGCAGCGATTTTATCGCGGTCACGTAGACCACAAGCTGCGGCTGGGTGACCATCTGGTGAACTTCCATGGCAGTGCCGTGAGATAGGTAGTAGTCCTTTCCCCCGGCCAGAGCTTTTGCCACAAGCCACGGGTGCCCCATGTATTCTGTCTCCTTCCCCAGCTCGAAAGGGAGAAGCACAAAAAGCCCGGGCTTGAGCCTGGTCACGAGGCCTCTTTCCACGAGCGAGCGCACAAAACTCCGCGCCGAGGCGTCAGCCAATCCCGTGATTTTTTTTACATCCGTAATGCCGAACAGAGACTGGTTTCGCTCGTGAAGAGTGGTGACGAGAATGGCAGCCAGGGGTCCGAGGGTTTTAAGACTCCGTTTATGGTTCTGACGCATTTCGTGCATCGTCTATGCACATTCTACTGACAAAACGTAAAGTATTCAAGCCTGTCTTATATCTTGAACGCCATACGTGCACTCTCAATACACGAATTGTAAACACAACATAAATCCAATAGGCTGACGTACTTTTCCGGTCTTTTATAAACAGCGGGCTTAACTTGGATCTTGGGAGCCCCGTTCCGCCCGGAAAACCCTCGCAGGCCCCATAGCCAGCAATACGCCCAAAGCAGGCGTTTTACAGCTCTGGCAAGGGGCTATATTATTCCCTCGCGACCACCACTCAAGGGAACCGAGCAGGCAACGGACAAGTGAGAAAGCGGTTTAAAGACAAAAAACGCAGTTGTGCCTTGTGCAAGCCTCACAAGAAAGGCTGGGCGAAGCGATGGAAAGCGAGAGAGCTGGATTTTATAGCACGCTCAGAGAAAGAGATTAGCGCCGCCGACAAGGTATAACCCAAGTGAACTTCGTTCCGGCTGAAAGGCAAACCATGAAACTGCCACAGGATATCCGTCCGGTCACACACCTCAAATCCCGCGCCGCCGAGATTCTTAAGCAGGTCAACGAGACCCAAAGGCCGGTTGTCATTACCCGGAACGGCGAGCCTCGAGCAGTCCTGCAGGATTACGAGAGCTACGGGCACATGGAAACCGCCCTCGACTTGTTGAAGCGACTTGCAGAGGCGGAGGAAGATGTGCGTTCCAGGAGGGTCCTTGACCAGGACTCGGTTTTCCAAAGAGTGGCCAAACGACTACCCGCGCCCACCCCTGGAAACAAATTTAAGTAAACTGTCCCCGGAAACCCAGTTGACTTGGTCCGAGTCGGCGCGCGGTGTAATTTAGAATGTTGGTGTCGAACAGGCAGAGGTTCCCCCTTGGGACATCGTCGAGGTTCATAAATCCCACATATCCTCTTCGAGTACATGGCCGAGTTCCTCGGGTGGTATCTTCATGGGCCGCTCGCAAAAAAAACGATAGGCCACTTTCCTTTCTTTGGGCATTGCCGAATTTTTATGGAGGTATTGCAGGAGCGCGTCCTGGATGAGATCGCTCATAGATCGCCCCTCCTCAGCCGCCCGTCGCTTGGCGTGTTTTATAATGTCTTCCTCTATGAGCGTACCGATCTTTCGCTTCATGTCGTTTACTCCTTTGGACCGACCGCCAACCAGAAGGTGATCATTTCCATGAGGCAGAATCCCCCGAGCCTGTAAACAGAATTGTACGCGGTCGGCGCCTGTAGTCAGTTATGGACGCGGCCAGCGACTACAGCCAACCGCCGCGCGGGTTCGACCCATAATCCCGACTTCTTTGTGGTAGCTTTTCTTCCGCGGGAAACTCCCGGTAGCGCTTGCCTTCAACAACGTCCACCATTACTCACTATTCTTAGCGGTGCATTTCCGATACCAAAATTGCCGGTCTAAGACCTAATTTTGGCCTCTTTTTGCAACAATCAGATTTAAGATCAGCCAGTTGGCTTGGTCCGACCCAGTGCGATGCCAGTGCGATGAGAGTGCGACTCTTAGGTGAGGAGACGCCGGTTCTCTGTTAAAATGCTCGGCGCTAGCCCTTTAAGGTCAATATCGTGGGTTACGAGAATTACTTTTTTTCTGCGGCACAGTTCACCTAGCACTTGGTCATTGAAGTCTACTCTTCCAGCTGCATACCCATTCAATAGAGCGTCCATATCTAGCGCGGCGAAATCGCAGTCAACTCGCATCGCGAATTGCAGTATTCTTCGACACGCATCGGCAATGGCTCTGGCAACAGGCCTGAACCCAGGACTATTTCTGTATGACTTAAAATCATTAGGCTTCGTGGACGTGGGCAGTTTGTTGTATTCAAACCGAGCCCATGCATTGATGAATTCGGACATTACTAGCGGATCAATGAAGATCTTAGAATGTGCTGCCAGCACACTTCTGGCACCCGCTGAATAAACGCGGACCCGCCGGTCATCAGGCGCATACTGTGGACTGAATAGGAAGAGCCAAACGTTGGCATCGAAGAGTAGACGATCCGTTTGCCTAAAGCGATAGGTGCTGAGGCGACGGACCGTAGCGGGCATTAGCTATCCCTTGAAGCAGCTTTTTCCGCTTTCTTGAATCGTTCCGGATCTTTGAAGTACTCCTTAGCGGTATCGACCACCCGTTTCAACAACAGCCGATCATCCGGCTCAAGATCCGTAACCTTGAGTTTCGCCCGGATTTCGTTCTCAGAAAATGAGCCATAAAGCTGCCCAATCGCTGCGTTGAGAAAGGCCGATGTCAGACTGCTCACGTTTAAGAAGGAAACCGTAACGCTTTGGCCCTCCTTTATTGCAGCAGCGATTCGTTGATAAACCTTTTGCCCGTCGTCGGAGGCTACGCAAAGCGGGCTCCCAACGACCTCCAAGACGGATAGCGTGAGGCTCTTCTCCATGGCAGTTTTACCTTTCATTGCAGTCCCTCAGAATATATCCGATTCTTTCAACTCGGAAGTCAGCACGTATGATTGAGTGTCGTCTGTTCTTATTTCTAGACTGACAGCAGTTCCCGGGAAAGGCAAGGGCAAATGAACGGCAGACACCTCATCCTTTCGAAGACACCAATACCCCGCATCAGACACAATTTGCAAGCGGCCTTCATTCAGCTTCACGAATTCGGTCAGCAATTTTAGGCCCAGTCCGCCGGGGATCAGAAGAAACACTGGAAATAAGGTCGTCCGATCCTTGATTCACAAAAACATAGTTTGTACCAGCTGCGCTTCGCTGGAGGAGATCGTCGAACGCTCCCTCATGTTCAAGGCAGAGAGAGTAATAATGTAGCAAGCGGTCCCAACTTAAAACGCCACCTGAATTGATTGTGTTTGCCCGTCGATCAGTGGCTGCGGGCTTCTTCTGTGGTAAACGGACACTCATGTGAGGCGAAGCGTAGTCGCCGAAGGGTTCATCATGAGCATGAGCCAGCCGATGAACCTTTTGCCAACTCAGGTAAATCGAAGAGAACTGTATCAGCGTAAGGCATTGGAGTGACGATTGTGATGTTTTGAACTTTGTCAAGCAGTCCGCGAACTCGCTGGGCCAGGTGAAAATGCTTATTGTTATGACCGCTTCGGGAGCCCCCCGGGCATCGGGATCAGTATTCGTGGTTTACGAGGCAGACCCGAAGCCTAGCCCTCCTAAATGGACGCCCCGTCCTGGCAAGCAGGGCTTTAGACCCAAACCTGGTGT
>JBHHYU010000113.1:0-8220 GCA_046757725.1 Binatia bacterium | reverse complement strand
GTCATGGCCGCTCCTCTGATTCACAAAATTTTCAACTTTTATTTTCCAACCCAACTATGATCTACCGATCCAAACGCGAACCCCTCCTCACCCGCACATCTTCTTTAAAGAGTGATTCATGGCGAACGCAGTTGTATGCGCTAATTGCGAAACCAATTTGACCGAGGATCCAGGCTTAAGTCCAGAAGAGCAAGCGCCCTGTCCTAAGTGCGGTTCAAAAACGCGCAAATTCTTTCTGCGTGTAGAAGCCGGGGCCTTAGCGTTGGCCGGGATGGAAGCGACGTTAACTGTCATTCCTTCCACCAATCTACTTTTGCAAACGGTCGTTGTGCCAGGGGAAAAGAGTGGTGAAGGACAGCTCATTAAGGCTGTTGCCCTTCCTTGGTTTGAGATCGTTGAATTGCTCAAGAACGATCCAACTATCGCTTATCAAATCCCGGCCAGGAAATAGGAGGAAATCATAGCCGGCGCATACAAAAAAGCGGGCTTTGAAGAAGTGACTCTTACTCCGCATAGTGGAGATTTAGGACGGGACGTAATTGCGGTAAAAAGGGGGCTCGGGACCATTCGTGTGATTGACCAAGTGAAAGCCTACAAACCAGACCATCTCGTAAAGGCCAATGATGTACGAGCATCAGCAGGCGTGCTACAAGGAGACGGCGCATCAAAGGGCTTTCTCACAACGACATCTGATTTTGCTCCCAAGCTAGGAGAAGACCCTCTTATTATTCCGTTCATACCCTCAAGGCTCGAACTTATTAACGGGAAGATGCTGTTAAAGAGACTTGAAGAACTAAGGAAATAGTAGTCAACACCTATGCCCCGCAACTACGACACATCAGCCCTATTCCGCAAAGACACCATCTTAAGAATCAAGCACCTCTACTCAGAAACCGTTACTCTACAAAAATCCATGGAGGAAACAAAACCGCACACCTAAAAACCGCCTTTGCGCAAAGGGTAGGTTATTTATTTTTCAGTTTTCTTACCTATCTCGTCCAAACGCCCGCGAACTCTTACCGAAGGACTTCTCCATATCCTCTAGGGCCTGCTCGTTCGCTTTGAGAGCTTCTTTTTTTGCATCAACCCCCGGCTTGAGTTCATGGATCGCTTGACCCAAGCTCACGGCGGACGGGCCCGTCATTTTGGTCTTAAGATCGTCAAAAGGAACGTTGAGATTATGGGAGACATGTGTAGCCGCCGCGAACTGACCTAGATTATCGAATCCGCTGGCTGCTTTCTGCATATCGGTACCCTTTGGCAAAAGCGTCTGCAGCTTGGATGAAAGCTTGGTATTCCGGCTGAGTAGGTCAGCCGCGTTCTTCTTGCCCGAAAGCGTCGATGATCCTGTCATTTTCCCTACCTTGGAATTCTGCCTGCCCTGGAGTCTCTTCTCTGCTCCAAAATGGCCTTGCTTCCGGCCAGATGAGCTTGGCATGCCAAATCCCTTTCCTCCACCATGCGTATGGGACATCCCAAACCCTTTTCCTCCACCAATTCCGCCCCCACGGCCATGCTGGGCAAGTACTGGAGTGAGACTAAGAACAACAATCACAACAAGTGAACAGAAAGTAACGGTTAAAAGCTTCATGGCTCTCTTTCTCCTTTATTCTTTTATTCTTTAGGTACTTTCTTCGGGTACTGTTAAACCGCTGACATCGACATTTATTTAATACAGGTGTTTACGCAGGAATTGGGCCAAGGAAATAAAGGTACTTTTTGGCATTTTGTGTCAAATCTTGGTCTTTTCTTTGCGGAACCGTAAGCAAAACAGACATCGCCAATGTCAAAGGAGCCTCTGTAATCTGTGAGGCTGGATCCGTCTTCACCCGCCGGCCGCGCACCTAAAAATGCAGAACTTACCCAATCCCAACCTTCAACCACCAAAAAATTCGTTTAACGCGATTCTAAAGGGCCTTTTTTTCCTCACAACCCGCCGCGTAAAACCTTTCGCAATCCATCGACGCCCACTTATCCCAGTTTGCAAATTTGTGACTCCAACATCCGTAACATCAACTAAACCACCACACCCATCCCTCCGTACCAAGATCAGACTACAGAGCATGAAAGAACTATTCTCCTTATCCCTTTCACGGTGATTTTAAGAGATTTTTACTCGATTGAGGGGTAGCCTCTCCACCTCTTCCCGTTAACCCGGCGTACCCGCTAACGGGAATTTATTTTAGACTTAAGCCCGTCGTCAATCAGAGGGGGACGTCGCTGATAAGTTCCAACGTATCCCTGTTGCAACCCTAAAGAAGACGATAGTCCTCTTGCTAATCCAGGGTAGCTACCATAGTATCGCTTTACCATAGCGACATTAAACACATTAAACTCAGCATCGTTAAGCGGTACGCAGGGATTGAAACCGCGTGGTTGCCTTATGTTTACTGGGCCGGGAGTTCGTTGATAGTAAAATTGATGAAGTCGTTTCTTGAACAAAGACTCAACCCTTATGGTTGTCGCTACAGCCCTTTCGACGGTCCTAGTGGGGGCTCAGGGATTTCCTGAACTTTTTTTCTCTATGCTTGCCAAGGTCAACAGCGCTTCTCTCTATGGAATCGATGCCCTTCAGGTCGAGGTCGAGATCGATCTTGCCTCCGGCCTTCCCCAGCTCGCTACCGTAGGCCTCGCCGAAGGAGCAGTGAGGGAGAGCAAAGACCGTATCCGCGCGGCAGTGAAAAACTGCGGCTATTCTTTTCCCGCAAAGAAGATCACAATCAATTTGGCCCCAGCCGATATTAAAAAAGAGGGGTCCGCCTATGACCTACCGATGGCCATCGGAATTTTGGCCGCCGAAGGGTTGATCCGACGAGATCGGCTTAAAGAGTACCTCATGGTGGGGGAGCTTTCCCTTAACGGTGAGATTAAGCCCGTTCGTGGAGCCCTGTCCATGGCGGCTGCAGCAAAGCGAGATGGCTTAAAAGGTCTTATTCTTCCAGTTCTGAATGGTTCGGAGGCTGCTGTGGTCCAGGACATTGAGGTTCTTGGAGTGCAAAACTTACCTCAAGTTGTCGATTTCCTCAATGGCGAAAGGTCTGTTCGGCCCACAACCGTGGATCTCAAAAATCTCTTCAATCAAAATTGCCAGTATCACTCCGATTTTAACGACGTCAAAGGGCAACAACATGTAAAACGAGCTTTGGAGGTTGCGGCCGCCGGAGGCCACAATGTCATATTGATGGGTCCTCCCGGCTCAGGCAAAACAATGCTTGCCAAAAGGCTCCCCACGATCCTGCCTGACCTGACTCTTTCCGAAGCCCTGGAGACAACTAAAATCCACAGTGTGATGGGCTTACTGAACGGAAGACCTCTAGTTGCATTACGCTCTTTTCGATCACCCCACCACACCATCTCTGATGCAGGACTCGTGGGAGGCGGGACGGTTCCTAAACCTGGAGAGGTCTCCCTTGCACACAATGGTGTTCTCTTTCTCGACGAGCTGCCCGAATTCAAACGCAATGTCCTCGAGGTACTGCGTCAGCCTTTAGAGGATGGGAACATCACCGTCTCACGGGTCGTAGGGTCAATCAATTATCCTGCCAGCTTTATGTTGGTCGCTGCCATGAACCCCTGCCCCTGTGGGTTCTTCACCGACCCGCAGAAAGAATGCGGCTGCACTCCTTTACAGATCCAACGATACCGATCGCGAGTTTCCGGCCCACTGCTGGACCGGATCGACATTCAGGTTGAGGTGCCGGCATTACGGTACCAGGATCTGGCGGCACGTGATGCAGGTGAGCCCTCTTCCGCAATTCGGCAAAGGGTTAACACGGCCCGAACCATCCAGCTTCGTCGTTTCCAAAAGAAGGGCATCCACGCCAATGCGCAGATGGGAACAAGGGATATCAGGCGTCACTGTGTAGTTAAGCCCGGGGCGGAAAAGCTCCTGGAGCTGGCAATTAATAAATTGGGGTTGAGTGCTCGGGCTTACAGCCGTATCCTCAAGGTAGGCCGCACCATCGCTGATCTGGAAAGTTCCGATGAAATTCAGCCCGCCCATATTTCTGAAGCAATCCAGTATCGGAGCCTGGACCGAAGGTTGTAACCATAAGGTCGAGACATGAGGAACTATTCCGATTCATCTTCCCCTAAGCCAGGCGCAATAGGCAACCGCTTCGTTTAGCATTGACGGCCGGTGAAATTCAAGATTCAAGATACGAGCCTGGAAGCCAGTTCCTATTTACTGATTTCCTTAAAAAGCGTTACTCCTCAAAGGCCGCTTTGAGCATAGAGGCGAGTTCACCGCGCTCGTGCAATTCGTGGAGGATATCGCAGCCGCCGACAAGTTTCCCTTGGATAAATACCTGGGGAATCGTAGGCCAGTTGGAGTATTGCTTGATCCCCTCACGCACAGCCGGATCAGCTAAGACATCCGCAGTCTCAAACGGATAACCATAAGACTTCAAGATCTCCACCGTATGAGCGGAAAAACCGCACTGAGGGAAGTCAGGGGTCCCTTTCATATAGACCATCACCTTGTTTTTCTTTACCTGCTCATCAAGCTCCACCAATGTATTATCTGGCATCTTCGAACCTCCTTACTGACAATTCACACCCCTTCCAATTATCACTACGTTAGGGCCTCACGTTGTAACCCTCTTGAATCACTCGCAGGCTGAAAGGAGAAGATTTCCCAGGTATTACCAGGGTTCGCCTTAGCCCATGCATCTGAGCGCGATGGCCGGAGAGCGCAGTTTTCTAAGGGCCTTCATCTCGATCTGCCGCACTCGCTCACGGGATATGGAAAATATTTTGCCCACCTCGTCTAGAGTATAATCCTGGCGCTCCCCTATCCCAAAACGCAAACGAATCATCCTTTCCTGCCTAGGTGATAAAATCGCAAGCGCCTTTTGAATCGTCGCATAAAGTTCTCCTCGCATTGCCTCATCTAGGGGTGTCGCGGTGAGCTTGTCCTCAACGAAATTGGCCAGACAACTGTGTTCGTCATCTCCGATGGGCGTCTCAAGCGAAACCGGCTCCTCTACAGTTCTGCCAATTTTCCGAATTTCTTTAAGAGATAGGCCCATATCGGCTGCGATCTCCTGGGGGAGTGGTTCCCGCTTCAGTTTCTTAAAAAGATATGCCGCGGTGCGAATACACCGGTTCCTGACCTCGATCATGTGGACAGGGATACGGATCGTACGCGCCGAATTGTGAATGTGCCGCCTGATGACCTGGCGTATCCACCAACTAGCGTAAGTGGAAAACCTATATCCCAGTCGATAATCGAATTTCTCAACTGCCTTCATAAGGCCGATGTTGCCTTCCTGGACAAGGTCCAAAAACGGGATGCCACAGTTCCTATACCGCTTTGCAATAGTGACAACCAGACGTAGATTAGCCTCGGTCATGATCTTCTTGGCCCGATTCGCACGGGACTCCCCTTCCATGATGGAGAGAGCCCGCTGCTTGACCTCGCGCACGGCCATCGCTGTCTCTTTTTCGATCCCCCGGATCTGCGAGACGATCGTCTTGTACGCTTCTCTCTTCGGTGAGGCTTGGATTTTCTGTTCCAACTCATTCAAGTGCTTGGAAGATTCCTTGAGCTTACTGGTGATTTCCTGGATTCGCGACCGTGAAAGCCGGAGATCTTTTAATGCTTGGAGGATTTTTTCTTCTTTACGAGAAAACCGTTTTTCGAGACGCACTCTCTGTTGTGTGGATACCCTTTTTTGTTTTAGCTGCCGTTGCACAGGACTAAGTTCCAAGGCTAGACGGCGGAGTTTTAGAATTTGCCCAAGGAAGCTTTTCCGGCGGGCGGTATCATCACCCTGACCTCTAGGGAGGTCTATGGACTCATCAACCTCTCCCATGTCCAGAAGAACATCCCCCACGATTAATTCACCATTTTCAACCTTCTCCCCGAGCTCAAAGACATAGCGTAAAGCCATCGGGGATGAGAGAACTGCTTCGACCACCTGAGCCTCTCCCTTGTTTATCTCTTTAGCCAGTTCCACTTCACCTTGTCGACCTAGAAGGGGAGAAGACCCAATTTCTCGAAGGTAAAGTCCAACCGGATCTCCGCTTTTGTTTGTCTCCTCAATTTCAAGCTCAACTTTTTCATCTGCTTTCTCTTCGCCCTCGTCGGAGAGATCCTCCGTCACGAAGATATCCGCCTGATCCTCGACCTCCTCGATTGCGTTAGCATCAAGTCCATTGTTCCGATCCGGCAAAACGTCCGCGGAACCCCCATCGCAGATTTCCTTATACTGAAATCCTCTCTCCATGCTTTCCCTCTTGTACAACCCTCGATCCGAGGATAGCTTCTCAGATCTCTACTTCGATATCGTCGCCGTCAATCCGGCTGTTATACCGCGCTACCCCTTCGGGTGCCGGAGGGCCTAGAACCTCTCCCGTCGTTACATTAAATACGGCCCCGTGCCAGGGGCAAGTAACCTTTTCGCCATCCAGGGCACCTTCTGAAAGTGGCCCACCTCGATGCGTACAGGTATCATCGATAGCATAAAACGTCCCCTCAACGTTGAAGAGTGCGATTTTCTTGCCGCCGACCTCCACCATCCTCCCCTGGCCGGGAGCGATTTCACTAGTTTTAATAACTTTGACAAATTCTGCCATGACCTACCTCCCTCGAGATTTTTAAACGCCTCTCCTATACACCTACCGCAGTTTTTACCAGCCACTTTTCCCTCATAATCTTCTCCTGAATTCTTATGAGCCCCTCGGTTAGCGCCTCCGGCCGCGGTGGACAACCAGGCACGTAGACATCTACGGGAATGATCTTGTCCACTCCCTTACAGACCGAATAGGCGAGTTGAAAGAGCCCGCCACAGTTGGCACAGCTGCCCATGGAAATGACGTATTTCGGATCCGGCATCTGGTCGTAAAGCAGCTTAGTACGCTTAGCCATCTTGTAGGTGAGGGTTCCAGCTACAATCATGAGATCTGATTGGCGGGGAGTAGCCCGCGGCACGCATCCGAAGCGGTCCACATCGGCCCGCGGACCTCCCGTTTGCATGAGTTCGATACCACAGCAGGCAAGGCCAAAAAGCATGTACCACTGCGAAGAGGCCCTTCCCCAATTGAGGAGGTCGTCGACCTTTGTCGTAAAGGCGGTTTCAGGCAAACTATTAGTCAATGGCATTGAAGCTTCCTATTCATAGCCTGCTGACGATAACCTCACTGCCAAACAACATCTCCATCAATGACTTCAATCTCTCGGGCGGGTACGTTCAGGGTGAGACCGTTATCCCAACGCACGTGTATCAGGTGGTAAGCTGGCTTTTCTATTTCGTACTCGATGATCCCTTGAGTACCAAGCCTAATCACACCGTGGTGACTTGGAATATCTTGAGCAGCCCGGCACCTAATGTTTGCCAAACCTGTGTCGATCATCTCATTGCACCTCGCGTATTTCTAAATTAGTTCCCCATCTCCGCCTTCCGTACCTCCCGCCTAGAAAGAAGATAGACCTAAAAGATCTATCTTGTCAAGCCCCTTGTGTTTGTTTTTGACTTTTGGTTAGCTGTTTTCGTCGTTCCATTCGACTTACAACATAGGTAGGCTGCTTTTTAAGTTCCTTTAATTGCCTGTACGATAGTGACTCTATATTTCCTGCGAAGCCACTGATCGCTGCATTGTCTGGAGTCCCTGTAAACAGGAGCGTTACCGATAGATCGGCTGAAAGAGACACGGAGGAGACAGGATGAAGAGAAACAATCAGGTCTGGATCGTGGTGGTAGGCATAGTTGTGTTTTGTCTAGTTAGGACGAGTGTCCTGTGGGCTGCACCCGTCGGTATTGTTACGCGGGATGTCGCCTATCATAGCGGCCATAAGGATGTTAAAGGGTTTTTGGCTCGGCCGAAAGATCACAAGAAACACCCTGCGGTTATCTTGATCCATGAGTGGTGGGGACTAAATCAAAATATCAAAGAAAATGCGCGGCGGTTTGCGCGATTGGGGTATGTCAGTTTAGCGGTTGATCTATATAGCGGGCGAGTTGCGTCCAAGCGCAGTGAAGCCAGGCAACTTGCTGGAGGGGTGAGGAAGGACACGGCCGCAGCCTTTGAAAACCTCAGGCAAGCCGTTAATTATCTGAAGGGTCGATCGAGCAGCGTCATGGCCGAGCGGATAGCTTCCGTGGGATGGTGCTTCGGAGGGGGGTGGTCCTATCAGATGGCAAAAAACAACCTTGGAGTTAAAGCCTCTGTCATCTATTATGGACGCTTTAATCCTAAAGACGACTTGAGCAAGATGAG
>JBHHYU010000112.1:0-8457 GCA_046757725.1 Binatia bacterium | reverse complement strand
GACTTGAGCTATCAGTGAGTCTTGGTTAGACTACCTCCAATCTGATGCTCGCCAAACGTATCATACCTTGTCTCGATGTGAATGCAGGCCGGGTGGTCAAAGGGGTACGGTTTGTCGGTTTACGAGATGCCGGCGACCCGGTGGAGATTGCCCGGCTCTACGACCAAGAAGGTGCGGATGAACTAACTTTCTTGGATATCACCGCTTCGCACGAGCAACGGGAGATTATCCTTAACGTGGTGGCGCGGGCGGCGGAAGAGGTTTTTATGCCGCTAACTGTTGGCGGGGGAATCAACACGCTCAAAGATATTCGCCGGCTTCTTAAGGCAGGAGCGGATAAAGTCTCGATCAATACCGGGGCGATTGCGCGGCCCGAGTTTATCAAAGAGGCAGCGAAAACCTTCGGTAGCCAGTGCATCGTCGTCGCGATCGATGCGAAGCGAGTGGGGGTGCGATGGGAGGTTTTTACTCATGGGGGAAGGGTACAAACAGGCATCGATGCCTGCGGGTGGGCAGAAAAAATGGCCACCTACGGTGCCGGTGAGATCCTTCTCACGAGCATGGATCGAGACGGGACTAAGATGGGTTACGATCTAGAGCTGACCCAGACTATTTCCGATCGGGTTAGAGTCCCCGTCGTTGCCTCTGGCGGAGTAGGGAATTTGGAGCATATTTATGAGGGGCTGACCATCGGAAAGGCGAGCGCCGCATTGGCCGCGTCCATTTTCCATTACCGAGAGTACACGATTTCGGAGTGTAAAAGCTATCTCCATAAAAGAGGCATACCGGTGCGGCTTTCTCCGTCCTGAAAGCCTCCCATTCCAGGATTGAACCGCAGGAGCTTAAACCAGAATCCCAATAGTTCAGCGGGAATAGTAACCTTAGAGTTCCTGAGTCTCTAAAAACCGGACTGCATCGATAGCGGCCATGCAACCGGTTCCGGCAGCCGTGACCGCCTGCCGATAAACGTGGTCTTGAACATCACCGCAGGCGAAGACACCCGGAACGGTCGTGGCTGTTCCGTCATGGGTGATGAGATAACCGTGCTCATTCATTTCTAGTTGCCCTGCGAATAGTTTGGTGTTCGGCTCATGTCCGATGGCAATAAAGAGCCCGTCGCACTTGAAGTCCTGGGTCTTACCGGTCTTGACATTTTTAAGTCTCAGGCCTTTGACCCCGCCTTCTCGGGAGTCGCCGTAGACCTCTTCCAGCATGGTATCCCAGATAAAGGAAATCTTAGGATTTTTCATGGCCCGAACCTGTAGGATCTTTGATGCACGGAGTTTATCCCTGCGGTGAATAATGGCCACCTTGGTAGCGTATTTGGTCAGGAAGGCAGCCTCTTCCATAGCCGTGTCTCCCCCTCCTACGACAGCAACCTCCTTGTCCTTGAAAAAGAAGCCGTCACACGTGGCGCAAGCGGATACCCCATATCCCATCAACCTCTTTTCGGATTCTAAACCCAAGAGCTTAGCTGACGCTCCGGTGGCGATAATCAGCGCATCACAAGTATACGATGCTTTACCCATCAGCACTTGGAAGGGTCTCTTCGTAAGATTGACCGCCGTGACATCTCCAAGGATTGTTTCGGTGTCAAAGCGCCTTGCCTGTTTTTTAAACTCCTCCATAAGATCCGGGCCCTGTATCCCCTTAGAAAAACCAGGATAATTTTCTACGTCTGTGGTAATCGTTAATTGCCCACCGGGTTCTGAGCCTTCCACGACCAAGGGTTGCAGATTCGCCCGGGCCGCGTAGATTGCAGCAGTAAGCCCGGCTGGCCCAGATCCGAGGATAATTACGTGATAGTGGCTTTTTTTCTCCATCGAACTTATGTAGCATAAAAAAATTATAGGGGGAACAGGCTATGAGAGCATGTATCTGCTACCACCGCACCGTAAGTCGTCATAGGCGTTCCGCCTCGGAATCTAAGGCCCTACGTCTGTCTGTCGTTTCGTACACTTAATCTTGGATTTGCTTAACTAGGCGGGAACAAAGGTTTTACCAAGGAGGCGATGATGGCTAAGCTCTCGCACTTAGATTCGGCAGGGCGGGCGCGGATGGTTGATGTGACGGAAAAGGACATGACCCGAAGGATTGCTATCGCCCGAGGAACTATTTTCATGCATCCGGACACCCTTGCCTTAATTATGGCGAAACGGGTAGAGAAAGGAGATGTGTTCTCTGTGGCCCGAGTCGCGGGAATTATGGCTGCCAAGAGAACCCCCGAGCTCATTCCCATGTGCCATCCGCTCAACCTCACCTCCGTGGAAATCCTGTTAACTCCACAGCAGAATCCCGCACGAGTCGAAATAGAAGCCGTTGTGAAAGTGACGGGAAAAACCGGGGTGGAGATGGAAGCGATGACGGCGGTATCGGTATGCGGTTTGACGATTTACGATATGTGCAAAGCGGTGGACCGGGAGATGTTGATCGGTGAGGTCCGTTTGGTCAAAAAAAGTGGCGGCAAGAGCGGGACTTTTATTCGTAATGAATAAGCCGTCTATCCAACCTAACCCGCCTCTTTGAGTATTGGAGTCGCTGTTCAGGCTGTGCTATAAGACGCTCTCAGCGGAGAGAGTGTTTTGTGGTCCGATACCGAACGATTAAGGAATGGCCGGAGGAAGACCGGCCCAGAGAAAAACTCCTGAACAAGGGAGCGGAAGCGCTCACCGATGCTGAGCTTCTAGCGATTATTCTGAGGACTGGGAATGCGAGCACTGGGGAAAGCGCCCTAGATCATGCGCGTCTCCTTCTGGGACACTTTGGCGGACTGCGAGGTGTCGATGAAGCGCCACCGAATGAGTTGAAATCGGTCAAAGGGATTGGCCCAGCCAAAACCGCGCAGCTTAAGGCTGGTTTGGAGATAGCTCGGCGGTTAAGGCGAAGCAAATGGAAAGCGGGGGAGTCTTTGCGGTCGTCCGAAGATGTGTTTCGCTATTTCCAGGAACGGCTGGCAAAGAAAAAGCATGAAATCTTCTACGTGGTGCTCCTAACCAATAAAAACCGTAAAATCCGTGAAGTAAAGATCTCGGAGGGTTCCCTTACGGCCTCTCTGGTTCATCCGAGAGAGGTTTACAATCCTGTGATCCGTGAGTCTGCTGCGGCCGTCATCTTTGTACATAATCATCCCAGCGGTGATCCAACCCCAAGCCCGGAAGACCGGGAAATTACACACAGGCTGAAGGAGGTCGGAGAAGTGATGGGAGTAAGAGTGTTGGACCATGTCGTGATCGGACATGACGGTTATTTTAGCTTTAACGACCGAGGAATACTCTAGGCTCCCTGGAAACAATCCGACGTCGGGGAGCGTTGTTGAATTTAATTCCTGGATGCAATATGACGTACTCCGGTGCGAAGATCGGAGGTGTCCGAGACGTTATGAGGTTCGGTTGAGTGCCCTAACGACATCACCAGATTACGGGCTCGGGGGTGCATCCTGTAGTCATGGGGGTGCTGCGTAGCGTTTCGAAAAGCGGGAAGGAGAAAAACTATGGACGATTTTAGAGGAAATTTCGATGGGTTTAACCGGTTGTACCAACAGTTAGATGACAAATTTTCTGAAAAGGGGGGCTTGGAGAACCTTTTCGGCCTCCATGCCAAGCTTCGTGAATCTCTGGATGCTATCAGCTCCGGCGAACTCGATGCCATCCTCAGTGAAATTCATCGGTCACGAGAATCGCTTAACCGCCTTCAAGATGAAGTCATTGAACTGCGCTTCCTGAAAGAAGTTTTCACTTCCGCACCATCTCGGACAGCACCTTCAATTCAGAAGAATTAGCGCTAATGCCTGGTCCCGAGTGCCGGTGCTTTTGAAGTGGTTCGTGAAGGTCCTAACCCTCCACTCCTGTGAGAAACCTCAGGAGTGTTACCCCCCACCCCACAGAAATTCAAAGGATCCTAAATAGTTTGGGCACTCAGGTCGGCCGACCTAACTGGGCCTCCGGCTCCGGGCGGAGAACCTAAAGGCGTTAGAAAACGGAACGATCTGCGCTAGGCCGGGGACGTTGAATCTTCTAGTGGCCGGACACGGCAGAGGTAGGACCGGTGCGGAAGCGAGCCACTGATCGGGTCAGCCAGCGCCGTATCGATGAGGATACCTGGGTTTGCGCCCTCCTCAGCGTATGGATTATGGCCGGATAGGTTGAGTTCATGACAGGGTTGCCACCAGCCGTGCTGGCAACAGACGACACCGGGTATGATTCTGTCTGTCACTTGTGCCCGGACTTGAATGAAACCCCGGGGGCTTTCCACTCTCATCCATTCTTTATTCTTAACCTTGAAGCGCGCAGCAGTCTCTGGGTGAATCTCAGCGGTCGGCTCCGGGTACAGCTTTCGTAGGCTCGGCAAAGCTCGCTGCTGACTATGAATGAAGGTCATGAATTTTGCGTTAGTCAGTACCAACGGATAGTCGGAAGCTAGATCCGGGCGACTGACCGGGCTCATAGCAGGTTCTTGGTATTCGGGGAGGGGTGAATAGCCATGGGCAGCGAAATCGTGGGAATAGAGCTCAACCCTACGGCTTGGGGTCGCGAATCCACGAGCCTCGCCCTTTTGATTTGTTTCGGCGTACTTGCGATAGCGTAACCTAAGGGGAACAGAGATACCGCCGGGTGAGGCCTTGAGCTGTTTCAGTGTTATGCCGGTTGAGGCGAGCTCATAGGCATAGCCCGCGTCGACATCGCCGTTCCAAAAGTGATCACCTAAACCGGTACGCTTAGCTAGCTCGAAGATGATCCATGTGTCGGAGTGACGTTCAGCCTGCGCGGGTACCACTACAGGGCGGTATTGTAAACGGGCTTTGCCCTTCGGGCGGTGTTCGAAGCCTTTAGTCAGATTGGCCATCTCGAGAAAGCTGGTGGCCGGAAGGACATAGTCACACAGTTCCGCAGTGGGCGTCATGAAAAGTTCTGTCGCCACGGCGAACTCTAAGGCGGAAAATGCTTTTCTCGCCCGTTTGGCATCTCCCGTGGACATCACGGTATTGGCCCCAAAATTAAGCAATGCCTTGACGGGGTAGGGACGTTCTTCAAGGATAGCGGTAAAGACGTCGTAAGCAGCGCAATTACCCGGTTTGGCCGGCGGCCCGAGCGGTTTCTCCGCTCTCCCGATTCTCTGCGACGCCATCTCCTTGGACAAAAATTCGGTCCCGTTGACGGCGTTGACCTCAACCTTTGGAAAAACGACATTGCCCCCCGGCTGGTCAATGTCGCCCAACAAAGACTGGAACGTAGCAATGGCCCGACTTGTCTGCGTGGCATTGGTGTGTTGTCCAACCCCGTTCCACATATACATACTCGCGGGCCGATGGTGTGCTAAAAGGTGGGCCGCCTTCCAGGCCTTCGCCGCGGGGATCCGGGTAATGGCCTCGGAGCGCTCGGGAGAGTAACGAGAAGCAAGTGCAGCAAGGTACTCAAAAATCGGTTTGCAAAGGATCTCTCCACCTTGTTTTGTTCGAAGGGTTCTCTCCTTGAAAAGGGAAGGCTGAACCCCGTCCCTCTCAAAACAACCCGAAAGACGATCGTAAAGGACCGGCCCTTCCTTCCTCTCGTCCCAAACCACGTAATGATCCGAGCTGCCGGTTCCGGTCAGGTTAGCCTCGGTAATGGGGTTTCCAGTGCCTTCGGAACAGAGAAATGGCCCGTTTGTCCAATGGCGCACGAATTCTACATCGTACCAACCTTCTTCTATTAATGCGTGAATCAGGGCCAACGCCAATGCCCCGTCGGTGCCGGGCCGTACTTGAAGGAGGATATCCGCTTGGGCGGAGATGCCGACCCGGCGAGGGTCTACTGCCACGATTTTCATACCCCTTCTCCGGGCGGCGACAATATCATAGGCTAAAGTGAGTGAAGTATGGCTTGGATTGTGGCCCCAAAGCAGGAAGCTCTTGCTGTGGGTTAAATCCGGATCCGGTAGATTCATGCCAAGGGTGTAGCTGACTCCCGTATCTCGGTGCCAGTTGCATATATGGGTGGTGCCGATCCTGTTCGGACTTCCAAATAGATTCATGAAACGGAACAGCCAGCGCTCGGAATCATCAACTGACGTCCCGCTACGCGTTCCTTTGGCCAGTGCCACGGACCGGGCACCGTAGCGCTCCCGTGTAGATAGTAACCGCTCTGCTATCGCGTCAAGCGCCTCATCCCAGCTAATCCTCTGCCATCCTGGGTCTCCACTATCCTTGGGTCGGGTGCGGCGTAATGGGTAGTCAAGCCGATCGGTGTGATAGACCAGTTCCGGGGCGACCTTGCCCTTGATGCACATGACGCCGCCATTGGGATGGTTGGGATCGGAATCGAGGCGGGTGACCCGGCCGTTTTCAACGGTTGCTATGGTAGCGCAGTGCGCCGTACAGAGGGCGCAGTAACCGTGGACTCGATAGGTATCATCTGCGATTTGAACGGCACCAGCCATGGTGGCGAGGATACTGCAGAACCCGATTCAGGTAAAGCTTAACAAATCGTTGATCACATCTCTAGGACAAGCGTAGCTTGGGGTCCAACACGTCCCGGAGGGAATCGCCAAAGAGATTGAATCCGAAGACCCCGAGACTGATAGCCAAGCCGGGAAAAATACCCATCCACGGTGCCTCCTCTGCAAACTCGATGGCAGCACCGCGGAGCATTAGGCCCCAGGCGGGAGTGGGCTCGCTTACCCCCAAGCCCAGAAAACTCAGAGATGCCTCGAGAAGAATCGCCTGGCCCAGGAAGGCAGTCAGCATAATAAGATAGGACGCTACGACGTTAGGGAGCATGTGGCGAAAGATAATGCGCATGTGCCCAAATCCTAGAACCCTGGCCGCATCGAGGTACGGCATTTGCCTGATGGTCAGAGCGCTTGAGCGCACCACACGGGCGCACCGAGGAGTCATCGGGACAGCAATGGCGATGATCACGGCCACCGTTCTGGGGATAGGCAAGTCGCCAAGCGCGGCTACGACTGCCAGGGCCATCACGATGAGAGGGAAGGAAAGCAGGATATCCATGATACGCTGGACGGTGAGGTCGATCCTTCCCCCAAAGTAGCCACTGACCACCCCGATCACCGCTCCCACCGTCGCCCCGAATAAGGAAGCGGAAAAACCAACCAGCAAAGCTGTGCGGGAGCCGTAGATAAGTCTACTCAGGATATCCCGGCCATAGGCGTCCGTTCCCAACCAGAAGGTCATGTTCGGCGCCTGCATCATTAGGTTATAGCGGGTCTCCAGGGGATCATAGGGCGCAAGGAAATCCGCCGTGACGCCTACGAGGATCATAAGGACAACAACCGCCGCGCCCCAAGCTCCGAGGGGTTTCTGTCGGGCAAAGCGGAAGATTGCCTGAAGCCACCGGGAAAGGGTATTTACCCTATGGGATAGCGGGGTGGCGTCGGCGTCAAGATGCGTCAGTTTTTCAGCCATGATTTTCTCACTAATGATACCGGATCCTGGGATCTAACCATGCGTATAGGAGATCCACCACAAAATTCACAAAGACAAAGCTAAGGGCGACCAGCAGAACCAGCGCCTGGGTCATGGTATAGTCACGCTGTGCAATGGATTGAACGATCAGCTTCCCAAGCCCATTAAGGTTGAAGACCTGCTCCGTGACTACGAGCCCGCCGATCAAAAACGCGAACTCTAGGCCGAGCACCGTGATGACCGGCAGCATGGAGTTTTTCATGGCATGG
Source organism: Binatia bacterium (assembly GCA_046757725.1). Lineage (GTDB taxonomy): Bacteria > Desulfobacterota > Binatia > UBA9968 > UBA9968 > JBHHYU01. The sequence goes on along the minus strand of JBHHYU010000112.1, from coordinate 789 downwards.
CGCATAATCACCACCTTTTCCCAGAGCCCCTTGGCTCGGGCCGTACGGATATAGTCTTCACGCAGGACTTCAAGGGTCGCCGAGCGAGCCATACGAGTCGCAACGGCGGAGTAACGATAGCCTGTTGCCAAGGCCGGCCAGATCAGCTGAGAGAGATTCACCCATGGGTCTACCCATAGGGGCGTGTATAACATCGGTGGAACCCACCGGAAGGTGTTCAGAAGGAAGAGGATCATGAGGATACCAAGCCAGAATGAGGGCATAGCAAGACCTGCAATACTGAACACTCGGATAACGTAATCAACCCAACTATCCTGTTTTAAGGCCGCCAGTGTCCCTAACGGGATAGAGATCAGGATGGCCAATAGGGTGGCCATGATGGCGACCTGAAGGCTGAGCTGGAGTCGGATACCGATCTCGTAGGTGATGGGGCGGCCCGTCCACATGGAGATCCCAAAGTCCAGGCGCGACATACCGCCCATCCAGTTCACAAACTGCTGCCAGATAGGCTTGTCCAGGCCGAGACGTGCCCGTTCCGCCGCCAAGACCTCTTCCGTGACATAGCCCCCTTCGCTGGTGAGCCTGAGCTCGACGATGTCGCCCGGGATCACCCGCATCAGGAGAAAGATAAACAGCGCGACCCCAAGAAGAGTAGGGATCATAAGCAAGAAACGCTTGATGATGTATTGCAGCAATGATTCTTGGAGAGGAAGTGGGCTGCCGCCGTCGGGTGGTCGGCACGCCCCATCCCAAAGGCGGGGCTCTGTTAGACGAGGCACAACATTACCG
>JBHHYU010000111.1:0-8613 GCA_046757725.1 Binatia bacterium | reverse complement strand
GTTTAACTTATTCTGGGTGAAACGGATCCTGTCCTTAAGGCCCGCGTACATCGTGTTGACATACTAGGATCCGATCCAATACTCTCTGCCGCAGATGAAGTTTAGTGAGTTTACAATATGCCGCCAAAGGCGTTGGCGTTTTGGGAGGTTCTGTCGATGTTAACGATCGATGCCGATGCGCATGTCATTGAGAACGAGTCTACCTGGGAATACATGCTTGAGTCAGAGCGCCGTTTCAAACCGCAAGTCGTTGGTCCGACGCAGGGGGAAGCTTCGGAGGACTATTGGTTAATTGACGGGAGAGCGCTTCCCCGGACCAATGTGGGGAAGGACACACCAAAAGCGTGCCGAGAGATGACCGATCTGAGCGCAAGACTTAAACATATGGATGCATTAGATGTGGATGTCCAGGTGATCTATCCGACGGTGTTTATCATGCCATGCACGCGGCGAGCAGAAGTCGATCTCGCCTTATCCCGGAGTTATAATCGATGGATGGCCGATATCGTCAAAAAAGCGCCCAATCGCTTCAGTTGGGTCGTTGTACCTCCCCTTCTCAGCATGAATAGGGTCTTCGAGGAGCTGAAGTTTGGTAAGCAGAACGGCGCCTGCGGTGTTTTCATGAGGGGACTGGAGGGCGATCGACCTCTGAGCGATCCATATTTTTTCCCGCTGTACGAGGAGGCCATGAAGCTGGATATGCCGATCTGCATTCATTCGGCGACCGGAAGTTTTACGGTGCACGATTTTTTTATCAATGACCCCGGCTTTTGCAAGTTCAAGCTGGCAGTCGTGGGGGCTTTCCACGCACTTGTTTATGACGGTATTCCACATAGATTCCCCAAGTTGAGAATCGGGATCATCGAAGTCGGCGCCCAATGGGTTCCCTATGCCGTTCATGATCTGGTTAGACGCTACGCTCGAAAAGGGAAACGACTTGACAAGCACGTGCTCAAAGCCCATCGAATTTATGTTACCTGCCAGACCGATGACGACCTCGCTTACATTCTCGAATATGCCGAAGAGGACAACCTGGTCATCGGCTCAGATTATGGCCATGCAGACAATGCCAGCGAGCTGTCAGCGTTGCGGCACCTCAGGGACAAGGGCGAAGTGGCGCCGCAAGTGATCGATAAGATTCTTTGTGCCAATCCGGCACGTTTCTACGGCCTGTCATTAAAAGAAGAAGATTGACTTACGAAAGGTGGTGCGAACAGGGCTGGCTCCGTACACAGCTGTTCCAGGTTAAGGCCCGTGTATGGAAAGGGATTGAGTAAGGTGCCGCCGGATTCCAAAACCCAAAGCCTTGCTTGAAAAATGCCATGCTTGTTTGTTTGTGAGGATTGGGCCCCTCAAGGATTTCCGCGATAAATCTATGAACTCATTTTTTCAAACTAAGAAAAGGACCAAGTCGGTGTCCGGCAGGCTAACGGACTTATTCTATGGCTGGCGTATGGTTGCCGTAGCCTCAGGGCTGCGGGTGCTTGGCAGCGGGTTGCACAGCTATGGTTTTACGGTATTCTTCCTGCCGCTAAGCCAAAGCCTGGGGCTCAGTCGGACAGCTACCTCTCTTGCCTTTTCACTGGCGCGTGCGGAAGGCGCTATCGAGGGCCCCCTCGTGGGTCATTTGCTTGACCGATACGGCGCACGGCCGATCATGCTGGTGGCCGCCTTGTTGATGGGTATCGGCTACTTACTGTTATCCACCGTGAACACTTACACCACCTTTCTACTCGTTTATCTCGGTATCATTTCCTTAACTCATGCCGCCGGTTTCATGCATGCGCCGATGGTGCTGGTAAACACGTGGTTTATTCGTAAACGCGCCCGGGCCATTACTTTCAACAGCGCGGCCTTCAGCCTCGGAGGAGTCCTGATCGCTCCCCTTCTTAGCGTCGTGGTAAATGGCTGGGGATGGCGTTGGGGAGCGATCACAGCAGGGCTCTTGTTCCTGATCATTGGTGTGCCTCTGAGCTTAACCGTTCGCCGTTCGCCTGAAAGTATGGATCTATTGCCCGACGGAGAGGCTGAGCCGGGTCTGCGCGGCGGAAAGACGGTCGCTCACCAAAGCCGACAAGACGAAGTGAATGTACCTGTGGGTCAGGCGATGCGATCTTTCCCGTTTTGGTCACTGGTGACGGCAGCCGGGATTCGCAATGGCGTGTACCACGCCATCTCAACGCATTTTGTACCGCTCATGGTGTGGAAGGGAATGAGTGAGCAACAGGCGGGCTATTCGCTCGGACTTTTTGCCTTTCTCGGTTTTGCCTCCACGCTTCTCATCGGATGGCTTGCAGATATGATGAACAAGCCGCGGCTGCTTGCGATCATTCTATTTACCGCTGCCGGAGCAATGCTGCTGCCTATATTCGGAGATTCGATGTGGTTGCTCTGGCTTTTCACAATTCTTTTTACACCCGTTGAAGCTACTTACCCTGTCGGCTGGGCGCTCGTGGGGGACTTTTTCGGTCGGACGCACTTCGCGAAGATACGGGGCTATATGAGTTTTTTTTATGCCTGGGGTGGTGTTGTGGGTCCGGTTGTTGCCGGTGCAATGTATGACCGATGGCAATCGTATGAACCGTTGCTATGGATTCTGATCGTGTTCTGTGTAGCATCCGGTGTCTTTTACGGGGTGCTTTCGAAACCTTGGGAAAGAATCCGTTACCAATAGTCCATACCACGATTCCATGTTGGAGATTTAACCAACGACGTTATCGTCGGTCTCGGGGTCGTTGCTCGCTACGGATTCTCTCGAGAAATAGATGCCTGCTATCACGATAAGGGCAGCTAGGCCGATGCGGATCCCCCACTCAACGGCCATTGTCGGTTCACCCAGGGTTTTGCGGATAAAGGGGTCTTCAAGACTCATTTTCCCCGATACCTCGCCAAGGACCCCGGCGCCCAATAAACTTAGCCAGCCAAACCGGCCCATAAGCATAGCAATGAAAGCCGCCCCCATGACCACGATGGGAATACTGAGTCCCAGTCCAAAAAGTAGGAGTAATACGTTTCCCTCCGAGGCACCGGCAACCGCAAGGATATTATCCGTGGACATAATGAGGTCGGCTAACATGATAATCCAGATCGCCTCCAAAAGGGTGCTTGCGTTCCGCACTTCAGTTTTACCGCCGTTGTCTTGACGTAGAAGTTTAAAGGCGATCCAGATCAGCAGAATACCTCCGGCGAGATCCACAAAAGGAAACTGCAAGACTTGAGCAGCGGCAAAGGTGAGGATAATACGGATGACAACCGCCCCGGTCGCACCCCAGAAGAGTCCGAAGCGTTGCTGCCGGGAAGGTAGCGTTCGCACTGCCATGGCAATAACGAGCGCGTTGTCTCCGGCGAGTGTCAGATCAATGATGATTATGTTAATCCACTTGAGGATGAGTTCCCAGTTCATCGATGCTCCTGTTTCCTTCGAGTCTGGTAGTGCGAGGCGATAGGGGCCCTGGCCTTTCTCTCTTATCTTAATTTGGGCCTGTCGTAAAGTCGCTCCAAGGTATCATTGGGGCCAGGCTTTTATAGGTAACTGGAGCCATCCACTGGATTCTGTAGGTACGGATTTAGGCTTTGCCACATGAACAACAGCCGGTTCGGACTTAATTTTTTAACAAACAGAGGTGAGAAATCCTTACCGAAGGAAACATCAGTTGCATAAGGCGTTGAGGTAGGAGCAGAGCTAAAGAAGTGAGCTATAATCAAAAAGTGTGGAAATAAAGAAGTAGGGTTGGCCTACTGAAAGTAGACATCTTCCAAAGTTCAGGCTTCGACTCCACAATCAACGCCCCGTGTTACGCCTTCGCACGGCTCTTATTAATGACCACGAGGAAAGCAAATATTGACGCTAGGATAGAGCTTCAAACTAACAGGTCCATCTTAGTTTCTCGTGTATCTGTAGAAAGGCTGACACCCTATTTACGAAAAACCGCCGTAACGCTGGAGGTAGCTCCTCCTTTGGTAGGGAGGCAAGCTTAATCGTCTAGGCAATAGGGCATTCAAGCGGGGAAGGCGAGGAAGAGGCAGGGAGGTGCGGATTTATCCTCTCCCTCGCAGCAAATGGCGCCGCCTACTCATCGCTAAAGGAATAGTCCCAAACCTCAGCCCGTTGGGTTTGTATCTCTTCCTTTCCTAGAGGATCATGGTCGCACGAACCATAGTAGTCGATGAGGGGTGTCCCGGCAGGTGCAAGTACCGGATGATCCCAGCTCAGAGAATCCTCACGAATCGGTGGAAACTTCATGTGGCAATAGTTGCTTCCCGGAGATAATGCTATCTTGAAGACTACGCTTTGAGCCGAGACAGGCACAATGGTCATCCCCAAGCTCCCCAGCAGTAATAGTGCGCCGGCAAGTAGTTTAAAGTTTTTCATTGTTCCTACCCTCCTTTTTTAAACTTAACTGTTCTTGATCTCACACCCTTTAAACAATTCCGACAGGGGGAAAAGTTCCGTGGACAGAAAAACATCTTTTTGTCGAAAGTCTACGGAAGACTTTCTCCGAGATAGTGGTGTCCTTGTAGTCCTAGGGCTTAAGTAGGGTGTTTTCTGCCAAATGGTGGGCTTTAGTTTCTCCCAGTGTGGATTGAAGACGGAGCCAACCTTCATTACAACTGCGTCTTAGAAAAGTTTAGAGATCCTCTTTACTGCGGAACAAGCCCGGACTTCAAACCTTGTGACTCCTGAAACCCCATACTAGTTTGGGTTGACTAGGACCATTGTTGTTGGATACTCTCTGGTAAAAACAGGGGGTCGCCATGAAGGCTGCCTTTGACGTAGCCCTTTGAATCCCTAATGAAGGCCGGATCGCATGTGGTATTAAAGACAGGTCCCCGTTTTCAGCGTCGGAAAATTGGAAAAGAGATTCTTAGCGACCTAACTAGATGCTTATGGTATGCTTATGGTAAGGAGGACAACATTTATGTTAAGAAACCATCTATCGAGCCTTTTTGTCTGCTGGGTTCTTGTTTTTGGAGCGGGAAGCGCGACAGCGGCCTCATCATCGGGGGTAATCGAGAAAGCAAAGGCCGAAGGAGAACTCTCGTTTTATACGAGCATGAATATTGGGGAGAGTAAACCACTTCTTGACGCATTCGAGCAGAAGTATCCCTTTATCAAAGCCAAGTTGACACGGGTAGGAGGGACAGCCATTGCGACCCGTATGCTGACGGAGGCACGGGCAGGCCGTCACCTCTGGGACGTCAGTGCCCCTACACTCCTTTATGCGAGGGAGGTCATGAAGAAGGGTCTGGTGGCTCCTTATGCGTCTCCCGAAAGGAGATACTATCGGAAGGAGTTCAAGGACAAGAAGAACCTCTGGACAGGTATCGTCCTAAATACCTCGGTAATGGTTTATAACACACAGATGCTCAAGCCGAGTGAGTATCCGAGGAACTACAACGACCTTCTTAAACCGCGTTTCAAAGGCGGTAGGATTTCCATGGATACGGAACTCTATCTATGGTTCGCCGGGCAACTGAGAATCCGAGGAAAAGAAAAAGGTATGGCGTTCATGCGGAAGCTGAAGGCACAAGACCCGGTATTCCGCCGGGGCAGAACGGCCCAGGCGCAAGCCGTGATCGCCGGCGAGATGCTGGTTGCTGTGGAGGTCTATGGCCATCGGGCGCAGGCATTTAAGGGGGCTGGGGCGCCATTGGACTGGGTAGCCGTGGAGCCGGTGTTGACCCTGCCATTGGCGATTATGCTTAATAAGCGTGCCCGGCATCCGAATGCAGCCCGTTTGTTCATCGATTTTGCCCTCTCCAAGGGTGGTCAGGAGTTGCTTCGGGATAAAGGACGTATACCAGCGCGGTCCGATGTGACCATTAACCCACCAGAGCTGCTAAAAAAAGATTGGCGAATAGAGGTCATAGGCCTAGAGGAAAATCTTACCGAGCTCGTCAAGCGTTACTCCACGACCTTTGGCCTGGCGAAGTAAATCTGAAGTTTGAGCGGGAGAGCCTGAAAGAACTGATCGAACTCTCTGGGATCTGGAGGCTTAGAGTACACAGGTTGAGCATAGGTTAATAGAGCCGTCCATTGCCTTCTGCTGGGAAGCCGAGGAAGAGGTAGGGAGGTGCGGATTTATCCTCTCCCTCGCGGCAACGGGGCAAGTCTACGCATCGTCGTCCTCGACAACGACCCAGTGCTCAATCCATTGAGTTTCTATCTCTTCCTTTCCTAGAGGATCATGGTCGCACGGACCATAGTAGTCGATGAGCGGTGACCCGGGAGGTTCAAGTACTGGGTGATCCCAATCTAAAGTATCCTCGCGAATCGACGGAAACTTCAGGTGGCAATAGTTGCTTCCTGGAGCTAATTCTATCTTGAAGACTACGCTTTGAGCCAAGACGGGCGTGGTGCTCATCCCCAAACTCCCCACCAGTAATAGCGCGCCGGCAAGTAGTTTAAAGTTTTTCATTATCTCTGCCCCCCTTGTCTAAACTTACCTGTTCTTCAACACACACCCTTTAAACAACTCCGATAGGAGAAAAAGTTCCGTGGACAGGAGAATCTGTTTTTGTCGATAGTCCATGGGAGACTTTCTCCCAGATAGAGATGTCCTTGTAGTCCTAGGGCTTAAGTAGGGTGTTTTCTGCCGGATGGTATGCTTTAGTTTCTCTCAGTTTGAGGCGAGCTTTGCTGCTTTTGCCCTTCAGAGAGAAGAGAAGAGCAAAAGGGGGAAGTGGGTTTGCAATGCGATAAAAATCAGTGTGCCGTGTTTCTCACGCCGAAACGCTTGTAAACCGATGCCTTACCATACCAAATCAGCCGGGTCTGAGGTGCGATGCTGCCTGAGTTTGTAGGTCATCATTTTAGGTCTGGAATCCGGGTAAGTCTGTATTTGACAGAAAACTCTTAGGGCAATAGGCTTTATATCCTAAGGAGCAATCGATTATGGTGAACAAAGCAAAAAAAGAATTCGAAGTCCATCCCTATGTTCAGTTTATGACTGACAGGTATAATCCCTATCACAAGTGGATCAAGGCGGAGGGAATCCCTATCGTCAGCGGCTCATTTGTATCGGATGTGCGTACCCTTGATCTGGGAGAGTGGAAGAGAAAAGGAGGCAAAGGGGCCTACTTGAGCTTTTCAGATCAGATGGTCGCCGATGGCTACGTTTGTGAGATCTTACCACAGAGCAGTCTAGTGCCCCAGAGGCAACTATATGAGGAGATTGTTCTTATCACAACCGGCAGAGGTGCCACGACCATTTGGTACGAGGGAAGTCCGAAGCGGAGCTTCGAATGGGAGAGAGGAAGCCTCTTTGCCATCCCTCTCAATGCTTGGCATCAACACTTTAACGCGAGCGGCAATGAGCCGGCCAGATACGTTGCCCTTACGAGTGCGCCAGTGGCCTTCGAACTCTATCGGGACCCGGAGTTCATATTCAACAACAGCTATGCATTCAAGGACCGCTTCAACCCCGAGGAAGGAAATTTTTTCACGAAACCGGGGACGTACTTAACGGAATATTACGGTGGCATCCTTCACTCCAACTTCATTGCCGACATAAGGAAAATTGACTTAGTCCCACGGGAAAAGAGAGGTAAGGGGACTAGGAACATGTACATCCATATGTCCGGTAGTTCGATGCTCGCCCATGTCTCCCAGTTTCCTGTGGGGAGGTACAAGAAGGCCCACCGCCATGGCCCCGGTGCCCATGTCTGTATGTTGGATTCGACTGGCTACACTCTTATGTGGAGTGAAGGGGAATCCCCGAAAAAATATGACTGGCACGAAGGGACTGTGATATCGCCTCCCGCTGGGGTTTGGCATCAGCATTACAATACGGGGAAAGAGCCTTGTAAGTTTGTCGCCCTCCATGCGTCGACGGCTATCCAGAGGGAGCAAGGAGGCATCGAACAGATCGATTTTGAGCGGGAGGACTCAGCCATGAGAAAACTTTATGAAGAGGAGTGTGCTAAGAATGGCGTCAGGGTAGATATGTAAAGAAAAATTCTGTGCGATGATCGCTTACGTGGCGACGTGGATTATTTCTTTCCTTTTGTGATTTTGTTTTTGAAGAAGTTCCAGGCACGTTCCAAATCCACAGGGGGGAGACTCTCTACCTGTCTCGAAGCAGATTCCTCATCGGACAAGTGGATCGGAGTCCCGATTTGGAGTGCCCCGTAAAGCAGGTCGGCAGCTTCTTCCAAGTAAATGGCCATGATGACCGCTTCGGGGATGTTTCTCCCAAGGGTTACCTGCCCGTTTCCCCTTAAAAGGATAGCGGGTTTTGCCGCCAGCATTGAAGCCACCTCCTTTCCGAGCTCCTGAGTCGATATCAGTTCGGTTTTTGGGAAGACAGGGACACCACCGTAAAAAAAGCTTCCATGATTGTGCACCGGTTCGATCTTCTTATCCGTTACGGAAAAAAGATTGGCCATACGACCGTGAATCCGGGCGATGGCGTTAATTTCCGGCCTTTCATTGAAAATGGCGACGTGAAGAGGGGCCTCAAATGGAGGAGAGGTTTTCCCTTTGATGATTTCTCCTTTGAGATTAAGCACAACAAGGTGATGCTCTCTAACCAGTTCCAGACTAACGCGTGGAGTGATCAGGATGAGATCTGACTTGGGGATCCGCGCGCTGACATGGCCGAATCCCTTCAC
>JBHHYU010000110.1:0-8628 GCA_046757725.1 Binatia bacterium | reverse complement strand
GCTAATGGGCTAAAAATGTGAAATGAATACATTGACTCTTTGATGGTAGGTAAGCCCTTAGGGTAAAGGAAAAACCGTTCTGAAGTTTTTAAATCCGAGAGGGGAGACGTAATCCATGGATACTTATAACCGTCATTCTTATGGGCAATGCAATATAGAAAGGCCCAATTTTCGCGGGGTGGCGCAGATCGGGACAAAGGCCCCAGAGTTCACATTAACGGATCTCGACGGAAACGAGGTTTCCCTTGCAAACTTCAGGGGCAAAAAACACGTTCTCCTGGAGTTCGGAAGTATCACTTGAGCCCCCTTTGTGGGGGAGGTTCCCCCACTGGCGCAGCTCCAGGAAAAGTATCGTCAAAAAGGTTTTGAAATGTTCATCATCTACGTCCGAGAGGCACATCCGGGAGAAAAATTTCCGCACCATACCAGCTTCGAGCAAAAAATGGCTCATGCCAGAAAGTACCGGGAATCGGAGGATGTCGCGATCCGGATCCTTGTGGATGACCTAAAAGGTACTATCCACAGGGCCTACGGTTTACTTTCTAATATGACCTATCTCATCGACCAAGAGGGAACGGTTGTCTACAAGTCCGATTGGACGAATGCCGCCGAGCTGGATGGTATGTGTGAAAGTCTCATTCGATTGGATGAAATGAGGAGAAACCAGGTGCCCATCATCCGCCAGGGGGCCTCCGAGAGACTCCATTGGATACCCATGGACCCTGCGTTGCGCGAACGTGTCTATCGGCGTTCCGGAAAAAAGGCTATCCAGGACTATTTGAATGTAACAGGGCACCTTCCTTACGCCACCGATGCAGAAAAAGCCGGGTCCGGTTCGGTTTGAGAGGCTAACGTTTCACCGAGTAGAGCTCTGTCTTAGGATAGTGATCAATCCAGCCAAACCAGAATGAAGGTGTGGCCGGTAGGGCCTGAAGTTTTCCACCCTTCAACTTTCCTCGAACGGCGCTTCCCAACAGCCCGTCCCAAACTGAACCTGTGGCATCATCGACCAGGAAGAGCCTCTTTTTTCCCTGCCCTTGCGCTTTCTTGAAGGAAAGGGTTTTTTCTTTCGTCTGCCTTTTAAAAATGACCCCGGTCGCAACTTCAGCATCGAAGACAACTAGTAGGGGAACTCCCTGAAAGAGATCATTCACGACAGGCTGCCGGCTTAGCACCGAAAAGGGGTAGGCCTTAGCCTTTGTATTGAGAACTAGTCCCAACACATATTCTTTCGCGTAGATCCTTTTATCCGACCGTCGAGTGGGGATGATCCCAGTGTCGGAGGAACGATAATAGGATGTATAGGGATCACCGGGTAAGCCGAAAATAGGTCTCCGCCCGCTGTTTAGAACCTTGGATTGGCCATGAAGCTTCATCCAGGTACCCCACTGGGTGAGCATGGACTGTCGAGGCTTGAGTCTTTCTCCCTTCAGTGGTCCGACAACGGCTGCACCCACCAGATGACTCCAGAGGCTATCCGTCTGATGATCGTACATAATCAAAGAGTTGGCCTCGAGTTTGCCTGAAACCCCAAAGGTCAACGCTTTACCGGCGATTCTACGGTCATACACGATGGCCGTATAACAGAGCGGTCACCAGGTGACGGCAATCGGTATGCCGCCCACCTTATCGTTGACAATTTCATGACGGCTCAGGGTGGAAACAGGGTAGGCGCGACTATCCCCATTTATGGTCACACCAATCACGGGATCCTTGGCGTTCAGCCACGATGCCTTGCCTCCTGGGTCAAAGGAGGGAGAAAGGATAGCCGGTATAGCATCCTTAGGGAGAACGGTAACGATCTCTTCCGGACGGAGATCTGCTCCCCATGCGGAGGACCAACCAAGCAACCCCCATAGGAAAAGACCAAGAAAAGAGATCCACAGGTGTGAAGTTGATTCTCTCATAACATACGGCTTCCTTGAGAATGAGGAATAATTTCCGTTCACGTACCTCCGCAATGTCTTCCTATGCAACAAACGGCGTAGCAGAAAAGTTCCTCAAGTATTATGGCCTATGTCTCTTAGTGCCTGCAAAATATCCTCATTCCTCGCCCTTTGGGTGTAGTCCACCTCGACAAACTTCCAACGCACTACACTGTCTTGATCGATAACATAGGTGGCGGGATGGGGCCAGCCCCTGCCGTCCGGATTAAAGATGCCATAGCGGTTAATCACTCTATGATTTTTGTCCTCAAGCAAAGGAATATCGAACCCTCCAGAGGTCTTCTGATTCAAGCTCTGGGCAAACTTTTTTGAAATCTTATGATCGTCAACGCTGACCGCCAGGATTTGCACTTTTGCCTTCTCTTCTTCAGTCAAAAGAGTGGTGAGCTTCACGAGCTGCTCTGCACAATAGGGTCACCAATGGCCACGGTAAAAGACAAGGACGACGTTCTTTATCCCGCGAAAATCGGAAAGAGAAATTTTCGCCCCGTCTATATTCTCTAAAGTAAAATCAGGCGCTTTATCCCCCAGTTTGATCCTTTCCAGGTCGGTCGGTTTTAAGTTGGCCCCGTCTTTAGGACCTATTTGGGCGTAGGCCGCACAAGTTGGGAAAAAGACAACAAAAACCACGGTCATGAACTGGCGATGCAGCATGATCCCTCCTCTTTGCCCATATTAACTCCTTTTGCCCACCATTGGTTCCTTCGCTCAACCCTTAGGAGCGCCTTCTTGCACCTCCGACGGGCCGCGAACGTAAGGTTCGATATGAGAAAAATCGGAACAGGTTCGGTAAAAGCCCTTTCAGAAAACATGCGAAGGCTAACCAGACCGGGATAACCACCTCGAATTTCTTCCTCTCGATGGCTTGAAGTGTCTTGCGTGAGACTACATCGGTGTCAAGCACCAAGAACGCCGGCGCCTTGGGGGCTATCTTATCGAAATGCAAATGAAATTTAGTTCGTACCGGTCCCGGGCAAACCACTGAGACATGGATACCTAGCGGTCTAAGCTCATGGTATAGGCTCTCGCTCAGGCCGACCATGGCGAACTTAGTGGCACAGTAGGAGGCCATATTCGGATTGCCGATCTTTCCAGCCACTGACGCGATATTAACGATATGGCCGGTCCGTCTCTCGATCATTGCAGGAAGGACTTCTTTGGTGCAATAGACCGTACCCAGATAATTCGTGCGCAACATCCCTTCGATCGAGTCCAGGGAAGAGTCGGCAAAGCTACCATAGAGCCCGAAGCCGGCATTGTTGATCAAGATGTCTATTTTACGGAAGTTTGAAAGAACCTTCCGGACCATACCCCTAACCTGTCCGGAATCCCCGACATCGCAAACAAGAACACTAGACGAAGGACTCGTATGCCTCATCTCTGACAGCGTCTCCTGCATCCGCTCCTGCGAGCGGCCACAGCCGACAACAGTAGCCCCTCTCCGGGCCAGGTCGATGGCCAGTCGCTGACCGATGCCGCTGGAAACTCCCGTAATAAGGACCAACTGATTTTTGAATTCCATAGCGATCTGCGAGCCTCCTTCAGCTATTTGGCGAGTGTATAAAGTAGGGTAAGGGCATGCCCACCTCTCCGCGTTATCTTGCCTTAACTATTTAGATCGCGGGTGCTATGTTGAGTGAGATCAAACTATTTTACCGGGAAAGTGTCAAGATGGTGTCTGGCAATGGTAAGTTCGCTCGCCGAAGAGTCGTCGTTACGGGTATGGGTGTCTTGAGCCCTAACGGGAATGGGGCGCAGGCCTTTTGGCGCGCTACTCGCGCCGGCATAAGCGGTGTGGATCAGATCAGCCTTTTTGATCCCTCAGGACTTGCTTGCCAAATCGCTGGGGAGGTGAAGGATTTCCACCCCGAGGCCTATCTCCCTCTCAAAGATTTAAAGCGCGTGGGTCGATCAGTCTCGCTAGCAATCGCCGCCTCCACCGCAGCACTCCAGTCGGCGCGGGTGGACCCGGAGTCCATGACACTGGATGAAAGGCGGTCCTGGGGTGTAGTGCTCGGCAGTGGGGGGGGCGCACCGGATTTTACTGAGGAGCAGTATCGACTCTTTTTCTCCGACCAACTTCGCAAGACCAGTGTCTATAACATCTCAAGCTCAACTTTGGGTACCCTCTCGAGCGAGATCTCCCTTCATTTCGATCTCAAGGGGTCCAGCCACGTAATTTCCACCGGATGCACCAGTTCCACGGATGCCATAGGCTACTCCTTCAATCTGATACGATTTGGCCTGGCAGATCACATCATTACGGGTGGAGCGGATTCGACCATCACTCCGGCCATCATGCACGGTTTTTCCATTATGAAAGTTACTTCATCCTCTCATAATCAAGATCCTCAGCGCGCCTCGCGCCCTTTCGATCGCTGGCGCGACGGATTCGTCCTCGGCGAAGGGGCCTGGATCTTGATCCTCGAAGAGCGGGACCAGGCGGTGGAACGGGGCGCGCCCATTTTAGCGGAGGTTTTGGGGTATCAGTCCACCTGCGACGCCTACCACACCGTGAGGTTGGATCCCAACGGGGAAGAGCCCTCAAGGGCCATGACCCTAGCCATTCAAGATGCGGGCCTGGCCAAGAATGAGGTGGGATATATCGCCCTGCACGGGACCTCCACCGTCTTGAACGACAAGACAGAGACCCGAGCCGCCCGCCTCTGTTTCAATCGCAGGGCCTATGACATTCCCATGAGCTCCATCAAGTCGATGATCGGACATCCCCAAGGGGCATCAGGTGCAGCGGGGATTTCAGCGGCCATACTGGCTATGAATGACAGTTACCTTCCCCCCACCATAAATTACGAAGAGTCCGACCCTGAATGCGACCTTGACTACCTACCCAACCAAGGGGTCGCTAGAGAGGTCGAGATCGCGCTTTGCAATTGCATCGGCTTTGGGTCTAAGAACTCCGCGTTGGTGGTGGGCAGGGGAAATAAAAATGCAACGCAGTCTGGATAAAGAGATGATGGACCTCCCAGGGAATGCTGATTCTCTATTGGAGGAGGACCTTACCAATTTGAGGATTATCAACCGTTATCTCGGTGCATATCGGGGATTGCTAAACTGCCTCGATCGATTGGCCCAAAGCAAAAGAACACGAACACTAAATCTCCTCGATATGGGCACAGGCAGCGGTGACATCCTTGTGGCCGCGGTCCAATGGGCGAGTCAGAAGGGAATTTCGGTTAGAGCCGTGGGGCTTGAGGCCAATCCAGTGACGGCAAGGTTGGCTAAGACCCAAACGAAAGACTTTCCAGAGATCTCCATTGTGATTGGGAATGTTTTTTCCCCTCCCTTTTCTCACTCTTCATTTGATTTTGTTATTACCTCCCAGGTGCTGCACCACTTTTCTGAACAGGAGATCATCGTTCTGCTCAGAACCTGGTCAAAGGTCGCCCGCCGGGGAATCTTAGTGAGCGATCTGATCCGGCATCGCCTGGCCTATTTTGGCATTCGCCTTCTCACCCGTCTCTTTACGCGCAATCCCATGACCCGCATGGATGGACCCCTTTCTGTCCGCAGGGCATTTACCGTGAAGGAGTGGAGAGAGCTTTTCAACCAAGCTGGCGTGGGTCCATTCCAGCTTCGTCACCTCTTTCCCTTTCGCGTCTTTGCACTGTTCGAAATAGGAAAGTGAAAACGAACTGCTTTGACATAGGAATTGTAGGGGCTGGTCCAGCGGGGTCATCCGCAGCCATCTCCTTGGCACGGAAAGGTTACTCGGTTGTCCTGGTGGACAAATCCACCTTCCCGCGAAGTAAACTCTGTGGTGACTTCTTAAACCCCATCAACTGGCCCTTTTTCAAGGGCATGGGGATTGCGAAAGATGTCCTTTCCCTGAAGCCGGAACGGATCACATCCTTCCGCCTCTCGACCTTTCTCGGTCATGAGGCCTCGCTTCCGTTTCCGGCACAAAATGATCATTCAATCTTCGGCCTCGGGCTGGAGCGCTCCGCGTTCGACAACCTACTGATAACGAAGGCGGAGCAAGTAGGGGCCGTTATTATGCAGGGATTTAGGCCGTCCGGCCTACGTCAGGAAAAAGACGGTTGGTGCATGATGCTAGGTAGTCGCTCGACAGAGCAAAGGGTGCGCTCGACCTTCTTGATCGGAGCCGATGGTAGAAACTCCTGGGTAGCACGCCGTTTAGGGCTAGCCCAGCTTAACCCGCGTCTCGAAAGATATTTAGCCTTTCAGACTCATCTGCGGTCTGTTCAGGGAGACAAGGGAAAGGTGGAGATTCATATTTTCCCAGGGGGTTATGCCGGCCTTGCCCGCATTGGTGGAGGTATATCTAATCTCTGTTTTGTGGTGGAAAGAGAACTGGCAACAGGACATCAATCCATCGAAGCTTTGATGGAGCGATGTTTGTTCCAAAACCCCTTTCTCTACGAGATTCTCAAAAATAGTGAGATCGTCGGCAGTGTCCATTCCGCCTCTCCTGTCTATTTTTCTCCACGGTGCTGTTACGGAGCGGGTTTTCTTCTCGTTGGCGATGCGGCCCGTGTGGTGGAGCCGGTGACCGGGGAAGGTATCTACTTTGCGTTGAAGGGTGGAGCCTTAGCTTCCGAGGCGACCCATCAGGCATTCTGCAGAACCAACTTTTCAGCCCGGCAACTCTCGAGTTACGGGCGTTCTTGCCAAAGAACCTTTTTCTTCCGGCAACAGATTAACACTTTTGTCCGTTATCTGATCTATCGTCCCCGTCTTCTTGCCCCCTTGATTCGACTCTCTTCCAGGAGTTCGTTCCCATTGGCGCCATTAGTGAATTTTGTCTGTCAGCCGGGATCGGCATCTCGTTTTTAGCTCTTCTTGCCAAGCTTAGAACTTTTCACTTGTTATTAGCCGGGAAGTCAATAAAATGCATTACCAGGGTAGGAGGAGGCCTGTCTGTACATGAGCGAAGAGTTTACGGCGGAAGAACAACAGAGTCTCACCCGTTTTTTTACTAATCTCGACAAGCCCGTTTTTGGTCTTAAGCTTCCCCAGGAGGTCGCCGGGGCACTGTTCTCCCGGTACAGTCGCTCAACCAAGAGTTTGCGCCGTATTTTCTTAACTGAATTTCTGGGTGATCCGGAGCTTGCCTTAAAAGAGTTGCTGGGGCGGGAATCACTGACGAGCGATCAGAGTGGCGCCCTCAAGAAAGCCCGGGCCTTTTATGACCGGGTCTTGGTAGGTTACGGTGATGACTCGGTAGCCCAGCTAGGGGGAGCCCACCTCGCCTGCGAAAAGATCTCCAATGTCGCTATAAAAATTCTAGAAGATGCGCGTATTGGTCTCTCCCCCCTTGAGAAATCGACTCGATACGTTCGCTTCGACCAGAAAGACGAAGACGGGAATTATCTATTTTACCGGGAGCCCAAGATCATGGTCTCTGCCCACCAGGCGGCCTACCTTGAAGTATTGAATCTCTTATTTAAAACTTACTCGCGTCAGCTCGAACCGATGATTGCCTTTGTAAAACACTCTTTGCCGATTGAGGAGATCCAGTTGAGACATCCGCAAACGGGCAAGACATTGAGCTACCAGGACGCCAAAGGGGACGAGAGGCTTAAGAAGTGGGCTGAGACAGCGTATCGATCCACCGTACGGGCGCAGGCCTGCGATACGCTTCGCGGTTATTTACCTGCGGCCACCCTTACCAATGCAGGCTTCTTTGGCGTAGGGCAGGCATTTGAGTACCTCCTCACAAGGCTCTATTCCCATGAGTTGACCGAGGCAAAGGCACTGGCCGCCGCTATCCATCAAGAACTCAATAAACTTATTCCCTCCTTTGTTAAGCGGGCGCAGTTCAGCGAGTATATGGCTGCTACCTTTACGGCCGGCCGGTCGCTCAGTTCCCAGGTGGTGAGGGGGTCCTCTGTCGAGGCCGGTGAACCTGTGAGTTTAGTGGACTATGACGCAGTTGCAGAGGAAAAAGTCATTGCGGCAATTCTCTACCCTCATACCCGGTATTCCCTTGAGCAACTAAGGAAATCCGTCACCTGCATGAAACAAGATCGGCGCCAAAATATCCTGGATGAGTACCTGAAAAGACGGCGCCATAGAAGAGATAAACCAGGACGGGCGTTTGAGCAGGTCTTTTATACCTTTGATTTTCTCGGCAACCTTGGACTCTACCGAGACCTCCAGCGCCACCGTATCCTGACGCAGGAAAGACAGGATTTCACTACCATCCACGGGTACGACACACCGCAGGAAATCGAGGAGGTTGGGTTCAAACCGGAATTCGATCGCTGCATGGAGAAAGCCGCTGCGCTATACGAAAAGATCTATCAGGATTTTCCTCTAGAGGCTCAATATGTCGTACCGTTTGCCTTCAAGATCCGTTGGACCATGAAGATGAACCTGCGGGAGGCGGTGCACATCGGCGAGCTTCGAACCATGCCCCAGGGCCACCCGGACTATAGGTTCATCGTTCAAGAGATGTGGCGTAAAATCGGCGAAGTTCATCCCACACTGGCACAGTACGCAAGGTTCATCGACTGGAAAACCTACCGCCTCGGCCGCCTCTCGTCGGAGTTACGAACGGCATATAAGAAATCTGGTTACGAGAACTCCTGATGGTGTAAAAAAAACCCCAAGCCCAGGTTAAGAGATAAGCAGTTTTTGAGTTAAAAATCCTAGAATTTGATATAATGGCTTTGTCCATGAGTTTCCAAGTGTTTAGCTA
>JBHHYU010000109.1:0-8940 GCA_046757725.1 Binatia bacterium | reverse complement strand
GGTCACCCCTCGGGGGTGTCGAGTATAACTACGCGGGCAAACAACCAATTCCCGCGACCGGACTTTCACCGGCTAGACAAGCAACCGTATAGGCTGCATGCGAAGAGCACGAAGGAAGACAATAGCCTCTTGAACTCCGGTCGCTTTTCTAATCCAGTTGTCCGTTCTTCGTGTCCTTGGCGCGCTTCGTGGTGAATAGAGAAACATTGGTCGGACATCATGGCGGCGGATAGGCACCATGCCGGCGGGATGAGAACATGCAGTGATGTCTTGGGAACTAGGGTCTTTGCCATGAAATTTCATTCCCGGATTCTAAACTGTTACGTCGGAGAATAAGTGCCTTCATTTAAGAGCCACTACACTAGGAGCGGGTGTACGAGAACCGATTCAGACGTTGGGTCTCAACGCACCTTGCTTATCAGATCACCTGGGAGTTCAAAGAACTCTTGGACAATCCCGTTCCACGAAAAGGACTTGAGGCCCCCCTCCATGTTCAAGATCCCAAACCCGGTTCATTAGAAAGCACCACTATTCCAAAGACGAGGCAACAATTCAGATTTTGACCTTGGTCTTGAAATGTTCCCAAGCCCGTAGTGTAGATGCGGGTTTAAAGGTTCTCCGGGCGATCCTCTCTGCTTCATCCCGGCTTATATATTGTGGGGCTCCCAACTTCATTGCCTCCACCTGTAAGCGTGCAGACTCTTCCAGGTAGAGTGAGAGAATGCAGACCTCGGGGACGCTCTGAGCTACAACGACCGCGCCGTGCCCCCTGAGGAGCACGGCCTTGGATGGTCCCAAAGTCTGGACGATCTCGCGGGCCCTTTCAGGGGATTGCACCTGTCCTGCGGATTCAAACGTCGGTACACCCTCAAAAAATATCACACTGTAATTATGCATGGGGCGGATCGTCTGCCCGACAACGGTCAATAGAACCGTATAGGGAGAATGGAAGTGCATCACAGCCCCCACATCCTCTCGGGCTTTGTACACGGCCTGATGCACCCCGGACTGGGGAACCTCTTTATCGAAATCAACCACAAACAGTTCCCTTGGCTTCACCAGGGCCGGGCTTTTCCTCGGCATGAAGAGCATCTTCTGATCCCCCTCGATCCGGGCACTCAAGTGGGCAAAGGCGTCGCTCAACCCCTGCTGGTTGATGATTCTTAGAGCAGTCACGTAGTCTTTTTTAAGATCTTCTAAAGCGCTCTTCTCCATCTGGGTAACCTCCCCCTTATTACAACCTGGCCCCCCAGTGGGGCCACCTGGAGTTTTCGAAGCTCATTACAAGAAAATTTCTCGGAATTCCTTTTCGTATTCGTTGTACTGTCTGACGTAAGAGAACCAATGGATATTGCCGAATTTTAGCTCCTTGATTCCTGGAAGAGGCTAATGAACGTCTACCTGGATAGGGTTCCTCCCAAGGCTTCGCATCACCTCTTGCCCTCCCGGAAAAGCATATAAGCAATAAACAACCTCGCGGCATTGGGATGAGGAGGCTTTTGTGGGGGGGCCACCGCCTTGGCAGGATTCGGGATGACAAGCTCAAAGGCTACCAATTCAATCGAGGCTCCACTCTAGATAGAATTATAGGCCATATTGTCCCCCAACGTCATACGGTGCTCCCCGTGGAAGAACGAGGAGAGGAGATCTGCATCCGCCTCGGCTGTCAAGACGAATCGTGGAATAGGCTAGGACAGGATCTTATGGAGCGATTGAAGTTCTTTTTTGAGTTTAATTAGCGTATTACGATACTTAGACTCTGAGAGTGGCAGTCTGAGCTGTTGCCGTTCTTCTTTTTTGCCTTCTTTGAGTCTTTTTCTCGCACCCTCAATGGTATAACCCTCCGAATAAAGAAGTCTCTTGATCTCCAACAAAAGCTCCACATCGTTTTTTTTGTAAAGACGGTGGCGCGAGGGGGCTTTTCCCGGCTTGAGCACATTAAACTCGGTTTCCCAGTAGCGCAACACATAGGGCTCTACGCCGATGATGCGGCTTACCTCCCCGATCTTAAAATAGAGCTTTTCCGGCAATCGTGAGGCCATAGATTTGCAAGGCTTCAGGCGGAAATACTGTTGAGGTTTTTCTTTAAAATCTGACTCGCCTTGAAGGTGAGGACCTTCCGCGCCATGATAATGATTTCTTCCCCAGTCTGAGGATTGCGTCCCTTTCGGGGATGTTTGCTGTTGACAACGAGGTTACCAAACCCCGATATCTTAACCTTTTCCCCTTTTTCCAAGCAGGCCTTAATGATGTCGAAAGTCGCTTCAACGACATCGGTAGCTTCCTTTTTAGAAAAACCTACTTTCTCATAGATATGTGCGATGATATCAGCCTTAGTCATGTTCAACCTCTTCTTTTGTTTAGTTCGGAGATTCTTTCGAGCCTCTAGGTTCAGCACCAAAGATTTCGCCGATTTGAGCAACCAGATCCTGGTGGAGTGTATTTACCTCTAGGTCCGTTAAAGTTCTGTCTTCTGCCCGATATGAGATGGTATAGGCCAAACTCTTTCTACCCTCAGCAATAGGAGCACCATGGTATTGATCAAAAACCTGCACGTCTTCAATCAGAGATTGACCGAGATTCGTGACCCAACTAATAATCCGTTGAGCCGGAAAGGCCTCATCTACCACTACGGCCAGATCTCGCTCAACCGACGGGAAACGTGGCAGGGGCCGAACCGCAAAATCAGGCCGAGCATAATGAACCAATCCATCGAAGTCAAGTTCAAAAACCAGGAAAGTCGGAAGATTCCATTGGTGACATAAATCCGGATGGACCTCCCCCAGCATCCCTAGAGAGGCGCCATTTCGTTGTAGAGCCGCCGATTTCCCGGGATGGAGAAAAGAGGCGTCACTGCTGCTGACCCATGATATTTTGCACCCAACGCGAGTGACTTCCAGAATCCGCTCAATCGACCCCTTCAGATCGAGAAAAGTGAACGGTGCCCCTCCTTTACCTAGCCCCCTGTGTTGCCTCTGGCCGAACAGAATACCCGCCAGGCACTGTTTTTCTTCAATCGAGCCCTTTGCCTCCTCACGAGGGCATTCTTTCGCACCGTCCACCTGAAGGTTAAATACCTTACCCAGCTCGAACCCGGCAAAACCCTTGGCTTTTTGCTCAACATGAGTCCGCAAGTTTGCCAATAAGCCGGGAAGAAGGCTAAGACGCATCTCGGAACATTCTTGCACCAATGGATTCATAATCGGCACGGGCAAGGCCTGGTCCTTTCCGTGACCTAAAAAGTGTCGGTTCATCTCCTCGGAAGTAAAGGGTAGATTCAGGACCTCCGTGAGCCCTCCTCCAATAAGCACGGAACGGATCTTGCGCTCCCATTTAAGACGCCAGTCCACTTTGCCTTCGGGCCTGACCAAAGGCAGCATGGCGGGAATCTTGTCGTATCCGTGGCACCTGGCCAGCTCCTCAATCAGATCAGCTTCACGAGAGAGATCATGACGGTAAGCAGGTGGAATGACCTTAACTATACTTTTGGACCGACTTTGAATCATTAAACCGAGGGATTTGAAAATTCTCTCGATTTCCCTCACCCCGAGCTCGATACCCAGGAGCCTTTTAACCCTCTGGTAACGGACCGAGATTGATGCTGGCCTCTTGGGGCGAGGATACGCATCGATAACCCCCTTTGACGGAATGCCGCCTGCAGTGGTGGCCAACAGGAAACCTGCTCGATTCAGCGCATAGAGCGTCCCAGTCGGATCCACACCTCGCTCAAAACGATGAGAGGCCTCGCTATGAAGCCCCTGACGCCTTGCAGTCCGACGAACGGAGAGGGCATCAAAATGGGCACTTTCAAGCAATACGGCATGGGTATCCGGCCCAACTTCTGAGTTTCTTCCGCCCATAACTCCGGCCAAGGCGATGGGCGTCTCACCATCGCAGATGAGAAGATCCTCCGGATCCAACCTACGCACGATGTCATCCAGAGTGATAAAATTGCCCGGCCTGTTCGCCTGCCTCACGACAACCTGCTTGGTTGGCAATCGGTCGAGATCAAACGCGTGGAGCGGTTGGCCGGTTTCTAACATGACATAATTGGTAATGTCTACAATATTGTTGACGGAGCGAATTCCACAGGCGTCCAAGCGATTTCGCATCCATGCAGGAGAAACCGCGACATGGAGCCCCTCAACCACTCTGGCAGAATAACGCAGACACAGACGAGGATTCACGATCCTAACATTGACGAGGCGTTTTAAACTAGAGTCGTTGGTGTGTGGAGTTGTTGACGGAGCTTTGAGATGGGCCCCAGTAAGAGCAGCTATCTCCCGCGCTACCCCCATAATTCCCAAGCAGTCTCCACGATTCGGGGTAACAGCTATCTCCATCAACCAATCCTCCTCCCGTTGCCCTCGTTCGGGACACCATGGGACGAGAGAATCCACCTCGAGACCTGCCATGGTCAGTACCCTGGCGATCTCGTTTGCCGAAGCACTAAAGTCGACTAACTCCTTTAGCCAATTTAGAGTGAACTTCATAATTTATGATGGGGTCAGTGTCGCTATACAGCTATGCAAACTGTCGAAGAAACCGCACGTCGTTCTGAAAAAAGAGACGGATATCCTCAATCCCAAACCTCAACATGGCAATTCGCTCTACACCCATCCCAAAGGCAAAACCGGATACCTTTTCAGGGTCGTAGCCTACAAACCGAAAAACTTGAGGATCAATCATCCCAGCGCCGAGGATTTCCAACCAGCCTGACCCCTTGCACACCCGGCAGGTCCGCACCGTTGCATTTGCGCCTTCCCCACCGCAAAACAGGCATTGGATATCGATTTCTGCACTCGGCTCTGTAAACGGAAAAAAACTAGGACGGAAACGTACGCCGGTTTCTTTTCGGAAAATCTGGTGTAAAAAGTGGGTCAGTACGCCTTTGAGGTGGGTGAAGGCAATATCGTGATTTACCATGAACCCCTCAACCTGATGAAACATTGGAGAATGAGTCGCATCATCATCGTGACGGTAGACCGCCCCGGGAGCGATCACCTGGAGAGGTGGCGAACGTTCTTCCATGATGTGGATTTGAACAGGGGAGGTATGGGTCCTAAGCAGGCGATCCTGCGAGACAAAGAAAGTATCCTGCATGTCTCGTGCGGGATGATCCTTGGGCATATTGAGAGCTTCAAAATTATGATAGTCATCCTCAATATCAGGGCCCCGCGCAATCTCAAACCCCATTCCCAAAAACACATCAATGATCTCATCCATCACCAGGGTAATGGGATGTATTCGACCTGTCTCCCAACCACCTCCGGGAAGGGTAACATCGACAATCTCCTCTCGTAGGATCCGCTCTTTTTCTTTGCTCTTTAATTCTCTAAGGTGGGACTCTATCTGCGTCTCGAGAAAGCGCTTCAGCCGATTAAGCTGGTCCCCAACCCGCGGGCGTTCCTCAGACGGAATTCCCTTTAGCCCGCGCAACCGAAGGGTGATTTTACCTCTCCGGCCCAAGTACTCCACACGGAGATCGTTGATCTCCCGCTCGGAGCTACACCGCCCAATCTTATCCACGATCTCTTCTCTAAGAGGTTCCAAAGATTCTTTCATGAAGCAAAGCGGAGAGCAGAGCTATGACTTCGCTGATTTTTTTGCGGCGAGTTGAGCTATTTGCCCGAAGGCCGGCATATCCGAAACAGCCAGATCTGCTAGGATCTTCCTGTCCAGCTCCACGCCGGCCTGCTTGAGACCGTTCATGAACTGTCTGTAAGAGAGTCCGTTAAGATGGGCTGCTGCATTAATACGGGTGATCCATAGACCGCGAAAATCCCGCTTCTTGACTCGCCGATCTCTATAGGCAAAGGCAAGGGACCGCTCTACCGTCTCCCGGGCAGTGCGATACAGTCTACCCCGTCCCCCCACGTATCCCTTTGCCAGCTTCAGTATCTTCTTTCTCCGCTGTCTGGATTTGCTACCTCCTTTAACTCGTGGCACTTTCCTAACTCCTTCCCTGTAGTAGACTTTTCACTTATCTGCTGCCTGCTGAGGACTGATGGCTATAAATACGGTACCAATTTTCTGACATTCTTAGTTTCCGATGGTGAAACCAACGCCCCTTTTCTGAGCCGTCGTTTTCGTTTCCTCCCTTTTCCGGAAAGGAGGTGACTTTTAAAGCCCTTGTTTCTCTTGACCTTACCGGTCGCGGTAAGTCTAAATCGTTTCGCTGCCCCTCTACGGGTTTTAATCTTTGGCACATCTTTCTCCTTGTTCCCTGTTCGATTTTTATTAACGCCTTGTGCTCAACTTTTAGCACCGCACGGTTTGCTGCCGGTTGAACTCCAATGGTTCATTTGGGAGTCAGAAGCATGGCCATGCTTCTCCCCTCCAACCTAGGAGCAATATCAAGCTTCGCAATATCCTCGAGCTGACCCAAGACTCCATTTAACATCTGCCGGCCTAGTTCCGGGTGCGCAATTTCTCGCCCGCGGAAAAAGACCGAGACCTTCACCCGCTGTCCCCTTTCAATGAAACGCCGGATATTGCGAACTTTATAGACAACGTCATGTTGATCTGTACGCGATCGTATCTTGACCTCCTTGACAGCGACAAATGTCTGCTTCTTCTTTCCCTCCTGGGTTTTTTTCCTCTGAAGGTAGCGGTATTTTCCATAATCCATTAAACGGCAGACAGGGGGTTGAGCTTCTTGAGCCACCTCCACCAGATCCAGTGCCTGGTTTTCTGCCATTCTGAGGGCCTTGTGCAACGGCATAACGCCCAATTGATCTCCTTCTGAACCGATAACTCGAACCTCAGGGGCACGAATTTGATGGTTGATTCTAGAATCTCTAGCTATAGGCCACCTCCTTCAGTACAAACAGACGGCAAAATACCCTTCGGCCTTAGGCCTCCGGACTTGAGCTCACGGCTGAGCATTGACATCCCCTTGCTTTTCTTCCTTGCCACGAGCAGCCTCCAACTGCAACATTTCTATAAAATCTTCAACCGATAGTGGTTTTAAGGTCTCGCCGCCTCTCCGCCGAGGGGCGATCGTCCCATTTTTCATTTCCCGATCCCCGATAACTAACGCATAAGGGATCTTCTCCATCTGCGCCTCGCGGATTTTATAGCTCAACTTTTCACTTCGCACATCCAACTCGACCCTCCAGCCCAAAGTTTGCAGCCTCTCGAAAACCTTCTGGGCGTAATCTCTTTGCTGATCTGTAACTGTCAATAGCTTTATTTGGACGGGCGCGAGCCAAAGTGGAAAATTGCCACCATAATGCTCAATGAGAAAAGCCATCATTCGTTCCATGGTACTGATGACGCCACGGTGGATCATTACAGGGCGCTTGCGCTGCCCGTCTTTATCGACATATTCGAGACCAAAACGCTCCGGGAGATAAAAATCGAGCTGCACGGTCGAGACCGTCTCGCTATGGCCAAGTACGTCACTGAGTTGCACATCGATTTTTGGACCATAGTAAGCTGCCTCCCCAACCGCCTCTCGAAACCGGAGGCCAACATCACCCAAGGCCTGACGCAGGCAGTGCTCAGCGTTATCCCACATCGCATCGTTATCAACAAAGTTTGCCTTGTCCTTCGGATTGCGCAGTGAAAGCCGGTACCAATAACGGGTGAAGCCAAGTTCCCGGTACACCCGTTCGATCATCTTGAGGACGCCCACCGTCTCCGATTGTATCTGCTCAGGCAGGCAAAAGATATGGGCATCGTTAAGGGTCATCGCCCTCACCCGGGAAAGCCCTGAAAGCACACCCGAGCGCTCGTAACGATACATCGTCCCCAGCTCGGCGATGCGCAGCGGCAAGTCGCGGTAACTGTGGAGTTCATGTTGGTAGACCATCACATGATGCGGACAATTCATCGGGCGTAGAACTAACTCCTCTTTATCCTCCAAATGGATCGGAGGGTACATACTGTCCTTAAAATGATCCCAATGGCCCGACTGTTTATAGAGTTCGGTACGTGCGAGTTGGGGTGTATAGACATGCTGGTAACCTTTGCTCCTCTCAAGGTCAACAATATAGCGCTCAAGGATCGAGCGGACCATGGCTCCCTTGGGCAACCATAGAGGAAGCCCTGGTCCGATTGCGCTCGAAACCATAAACAGGCCCAGTTCCGCACCGAGCTTTCGGTGATCCCTTTTTTTGGCCTCTTCCAAGAGCTTCAAATGCTCGCGAAGAGCCTTCGCGGAAGGAAAAGAGGTTCCGTAGATACGTTGGAGCATCTCGTTCTTTTCGTCCCCTCTCCAGTACGCCCCCGCCACCCCAGTGAGTTTGAAGGCACGGATAAGGCCCGTCGATGGCACGTGCGGTCCACGACAAAGATCCACCCAGTCTCCTTGCCGATAAAGAGAGACTGTCCCGTCCGGGATATCGGCCAAGATTTCTACCTTGTACCCTTCACCCAGATTACGAAATAACTCGACTGCGTCTTGGCGCGGCAACTCCTCCCGGGTAACTTTCAGATTTAGCTCCGCGAGATCACGCATTCGAGCCTCGATCTGCCCAATCTCCTCCTGTGTAAAAGATTTATCCCGTTTGAAATCATAATAAAAACCGTTTTCTATAGTAGGTCCGATGGTCACCTGAGTACCGGGAAATAGGCCCTGCACTGCCTGAGCCATGAGGTGAGCGGTGGAATGACGCAGAATGTCCACACCTTCAATGCTGTCTAGTAAAATCCAATCCAGATTGCAATCTCTGTTCAGGGACTGATCGAGATCCACAGGCATACCATCGATCTTCGCCGCAACGATATTACCATTCACGCCTAGTGAGGAGACGAGCTCCTTAATCTTGAGCCCGGCGGTAAGCTCCTCTACTTTTCCTCCTGACAATGTAACGTAAATATGACCCATCATATCTGGCTGTAACCGTTCAGCGGCCAGCTGAAGGCTTGTTCTTTACCGCTGGTAGGCACGGGCGGGATTGAACCGCCGACCTCTTCCGTGTCAAGGAAGCGCTC
>JBHHYU010000108.1:0-9002 GCA_046757725.1 Binatia bacterium | reverse complement strand
TGTTACCGCAGTCCTCGGGGAATTAAGCTAAAAGAGGTTCCCACAATACACTAGGTTGACAGGGAAACGTCGGAGCTAATAGACTCTCGTGGAGAACTCACGAAAGGATTTCTGGCAAAGCCGGGGAAAGGAGCCCCCCTAAGCATGGCTCACCTGTTTGAGAGAGGAATCGGTATCATTGCCAAAGGGAGGCCAAAATGAAAATAACACGCTTCGTTGGCCTAGCCGGGCCGGCGTTTATCTAATCGTCTTTGGAGTTTTAATCGTGGGGCCTGTCAGTGAGCAGGCTGCGGTTCTTTATGTAGGTCAGACCACTACGATCTATGCAGGCTACTCACCGCGTGGCGGGATCGATACGTATACCTGCGCGGTGGCCCGCCATCTTGGCAAACACATTCCGGGGAACCCCATGTTTATTGCCAAGAATATGCTGGAGGCAGGAGGGTCGGTCACAGCGAACTATCTCTAAAACAAGGGAAAGACTGATGGGCTTTCGATCGGCTCACCCGGCCGCGGCTGATTACCGTCTCTTCTTCTGAAAGAACCAGGGGCCAAGCATGAATCATTTACCGCTTGATGGAACTCGGGTTCTAGAACTGGGCCACATTGTGGCAGGTCCGGCAGCAGGCCTGATTCTGGCGGATTTCGGGGCCGATGTGATCAAGATCGAGGACCCGTCTCGAGGCGGAGATCAGCAAAGAAAAAATCCGACCGGGGCGGGCACTTTCTTCTTCCTGAACCGCAACAAAAGGAGTTTTGCCGTAAATCTGAAGGAACCCGAGGGAAAGGAGGTGTTTCTGAAGTTTGCGGCTGCCTCGGATGTAATCCTTGATAACTACGCCCCCGGTGTGCTGGAAAGGCTGGGAGTGAACTACAATACTGTTTCCAGGATCAACCCGCGGATTATCTACTGCTCAATCAACGGCTTTCTCAAAGGACCCTATGCGCACCGGCCGTCCCTCGACGAAGTAGCACAGATGATGGGCGGAATCGCTTATATGACCGGTCTTCCGGACCAGCCGCTTCGAATCGGCGCCTCGGTCACGGACATCAGCGCCGCGACGTATGGGGTCGTGGCGATTCTCTGCGCCCTGTTGCAGCGGAACCAAACAGGACGAGGGCAGCAGTTGACTTCGGGTCTGTTCGAGACTGTTGTCTTCTGGGTAGGTCAACACCTGGCGCAGTTTGCCCTTACGGGCGAGCCTTCCCAGCCCATGGCCGTCCGTAAGATGGGGCCTCGTTTTCGCTGGGGAGTTTTCGATCTCTTCCGCGCTGCAGATGGGAAGCAGGTCTTCATCGGCCTCACCAGCAACCGGCACTGGGAGAAGTTCTGCGCCGAATTCGAGCAGGGTGACCTCAGTTCGCATCCGGAACTATCGGACAACGAGAAGAGAACACGAGCCCGGGAGTGGCTTCTCCCTCGTATTCAAGAAACTGCCCAGAAGTACGGAAGCAAGGAGCTGATGGACAAGCTGGAAAAGGCCGAGGTGCCCTATGCGCCAGTCAACACGCCTGCCGACCTTTATAACGATCCCTATCTGAAGGGGCATAAAAATCGCTTGCTTCCCACGGAGACGGACCGAAAATCGTTACGCCTTCCGGCGCTTCCGATCGAGAGTGACGAGTTCGAATTCTCCGTAAGAAGACAACCGCCCCGGCTGGGTGAACACACCGGGGAGATCCTACGGGAGCTGGGACTATCCGACGCGGACATTGACCGGCTGGCAAAGACCAAGGCTGTAATGGTTGCAGACTAATAAGGGGATGGTCCATGGAAAGAACGATCGCGGAGAAGGTGCTACGAAGGAACTCTCTGGAGCGGCGGCGTAAGGTCAACGCGGGGGGATTCCGCGGCAAGAATTTTTCTCCGGACTTCAATCAATCTTGCCTTTCCCACGCTGGTTGCGCCGGAGGTCTCTGCACTGGTGGAAGATGAGGATGAACTGGAAATCGACTATCCAAATGGAAGGATCCGCAATTTGCGGTCAGGCAAGGAACTCCCGCTGTCCAGGTATCCTCCATCGGTGGAACGGATTTTTGAGGCGGGCGGGATCCTGACTTTGCTCAAGGAGCGGTGCGTCAAGGAGAGACTGGTTTGTTTGTAAATGTCGGCCCGATGCCGTGAATGATACTGCTACAATAATGGAGCCAAGGGGGACGGTATGAAACACTGGCCAAAGGTTGAATATAAAGAGGAGTGCATGCGCGAAGGCATGCAGATCGAAGACGTTAGTATTCCCGTGGAACAGAAGGTGAGGCTCCTCGAAGCGCTCTCTGAAACGGGATTGAAAAGCATCGTCGTCGGCTCATTCGTGAGTCCCGAGTACACTCCCCAGATGACCTGCGTGGACGAACTCCTTCGCCGTTTTCACCCGAAGCCTGGTGTGACCTATACGGCTCTCGTGGCAAATCCACGGGGTGAAGAACGGGCTCGGGCCTATTCACCACCGCTTTCACTTGAACGTGAGCCGGTCCCGTATTTACGTTGTCATTTATGCGATGTTTTTGTTCGTCGAAACTTCAACCGTTCTCAGTCCCAGGAGATCGAGCGTTGGCCGCAAATACTGGCGCGGGCCAATGAAAAAGGATCGACAGCGGCTGGAATAGGGATCAATGCCGCCTGGGGCTCGAATTTTCTTGGCCGCTTCACGCTCGATCAGCGTCTTGAGGTGTTGGGGAGACAGCATGCGCTGTGGAAAAAGGCCGGTATTCCGGTGACGCACGTCAGCCTGGGGGATCCCATGAGCTGGAACATGCCCTACGAGGTCGAAGAGACTCTACGGGCCATCAGGGAGCGTTGGCCGACCATTACCCACTTCAAGCTCCATTTTCACAATGCCCGGGGCATGGCCATGCCATCGACCTATGCCGCCCTTCGCAGTCTCGAGGCAACCGATACAATTTATCTTGACGGCTCCATCGGGGGAATCGGCGGCTGCCCTTACTGTGGAAACGGCAGGGCCACCGGGACGATAGCGACGGAGGACCTGATACACATGCTGGAGCGGATGGGGATTGACACGGGAGTCGATCTGGACCGGATCATCGATTGTGTGTGGATGCTTGAAGAGATGCTCGGGCGAAAGGCCATGGGCCATGTCTCAAAGGCTGGTCCCTGCCCCATCGACCCTAAAGAGTGGTATGACGCTAACTTGCCTTTGGTCGAAACCTTCGATCAGGCACGACATTTTCGTCTGGGGCCCGCGGTGTATGGAGAGGAGAAAAGACCCTGGAAGGAGCCGATTCAGAGGCCGAAAGTCGCTTGATTCGTGAAAGCAGGGATCAACCGTACAACTCTGAGCTTTTCTCCCTAATCAAATAACGGCGCTTCCTTAAACAAAACACGAACTCAGAATCATTCTCTATGGGATTTTCGATCAGGTCCTTCATGTGTCCTGGCCCGTCGGATTACTTGGTTGAATGTTTGTTAAACGCGACTCGTTGACATGTAGGCCCCGGATAGGCTTGATGCATCCTAGCACATTGCTGAGGAGGGATACGTGCAGACCCGGCTAATTTCTTGGTGAACCTTAGCAACCACCGCCGTCTTCAGTGAGGGGAAGGGAAACCGGCTGGCCGGTCTCTGCTGAACGGTATGCAGCCACCGTGATCTCCAATGCCGCGCGGGCATCTACACCTGTAAGGGCAGGTTCGCGGTTCTGTTCGACGGCGTTGATAAATTCATCGACCAACAAACGGATGTCGGCACGCCACCAGGGAATGTGTTCGGTCCGGGAGCCGTCGGCAACCTCGAAGTCATGATAAGGCTTTTCGATCATAGCCGTACCGGAAGTTCCCAGGGCCTCGAAACTGACACTGAGCCAGGTGGAGTTTCCCGGAGGGTTCACCCACCCGCTTTGCAGCGAGGCGACCACCCCATTCTGAAATTCGATGATAGCAGTCCCGATGTCATCCACAGATATTTCCGGATGGATCTTTCGCTCGATCCTGGCATAGACCTGCTTGGCCTCCGAAGCTGCTAGCCAGCGGAGGGCATCTACGGCGTGAATCCCAATATCGCCAAAACCGCCGAAGCCCGCCTGTGCTTTGTCAAAAAACCATTCCGTATCCAGATCCGGGATCCCGCGAGGCAGCTTGCCGTACTTGGTTGCATGGATATATCGCAAGGTCCCAAGCTCCCCGGACTGGATCATTTCCTTAAGTTTCATGACCGGCACCTGATACCGGGGGTTGAAAGGGACCATGAGCTTCACTCTGTGTTGGCGTGAGAGGGCGATAATCGCGCCGGCGTCATTCAGGGTGGTCGCCAGAGGTTTGTCGCAGAGGATATTCACACCACGGGGGGCGATCTCGCGAATGACCCCCAGATGCCGGTTGGGCGGGGTCCCAATATAAGCGGCGTCTATCTTTTCGCTCTCCCAGAGAGAGCCTAGATCCTCCAGGTACTCTGCCCCGAAGCGATCAGCATCCCGCTTTGCCAGGTCGCGGTTTGTCCCGGTGGCCACAACGGCGGCTAGCCTGGCCCGCGGATGCTGGGCGATGGTTGGAGCATACTTGGGCAGATGGGCGTGATCGTAACCGATGATGGCGAAGTTCAGCATCCTGAGTTCTCAAGTTAGGGTTATGGGTCCTCCCGAGGCGACCGATTGCAAAGCCGCGTCCACAACCTGAACCGCTTGGTGAGCCTGCCTGGTATTAATCCTCGGCTCGGCTTTTCCTTCGATGCAGTCAAGGAAGTGGTTGAGCTCTTCCACAAAAGTCTCTGGAAATGAGCTAAGGAGCGGAGAATACCGGGGGATACCGATTCCTTCCTTGATGACAACCATGGGAGAGGAGTCCCCATCCGAGAGAGTCATCTTTCCCAGCGTCCCGATGACCTCTGTGGTTGAGTAAAACGGGGCGTACTCTTTAGGATGCGTCCAACTTACTTCCATGAGCCCCTGCTTGCCGCCCTCGAAACCCATGTGGATCAGTCCGAAGTCGAAGCAGCCGGTCTCCTGGGCTTCCTTCCTCACCGTTAAACCCCGCGCGTAGACTTGAAGGGGCGCAGCGTCAAGGAACCAACTGAAGAGATCCGCAATGTGGATTCCGAGGTCCATCATCACACCGCCGCTCCGACCGAAGTCCCAGTGCCAGTCCGATCGAGGGAAACCACCCCAGCTGCGCTCGCTCCTTCGAATCGCTACAGGATCACCGAGGCGTCCGGAACGGATCTGTTCCTTCATCGCTTTCCAGCGAGAACCAAATCGGCGTGTGTGCCCAATATGGAGTTGGCGTTGGGATGATCTAGAAGCCTCAATCATTCGAGACGCATCCGCCGGTTTCACGGCCATGGGCTTTTCACAGATCACATGCTTGCCGGCCTGGAGGGCTTGGATCGAGAGATCTGCGTGGGTGTCGCTGGGGGTGCAGATGTCCACAATATCGATTTGATCCTTACTAAGGAGAGACTCGATACCTGTGCAATGCCACTCGGCCCCGGTTTCTCGGCAGGCCCGTTTGGCTGAATCCTCCACGATGTCGCAAGTTGCCACTACCTTGGCCCGGGGGACCTGGGCCCAGGCAGGGCCGTGGGCGAGCCTGTATATCCCTCCGTTCCCCAGGATGGCCACGCGGAAGTCACTCATTCTCCGACTTCCTCAGCAACTACCGGGCTGATATGAATATCGTGCTGCTGCGTGATCTCTGCCAAAAAAGCGGCCATCTCCGGAGTCCCGTATTCTTCTTCGAGATAGCGGTAATTGCTCCCGTAGTCGTTTACTGCCACCTCCGGAATTTCCCGGCCGCAGAAGTACTTCTCGGCGAGGCTCTGGAGGATCCCGGGGATGGCGGATCCATCCTGCGCCCTGATTTTCTTTCCCGTGGCAATGAACCGAGGAACTCCCAGGCGTAGGGCAAACTCCCGATGCACCCACTTGCCCATCTGGTCCTGACCTCCTCGAACTTTGAGCCTAGGGGAAATCTGCATCGCGGTGTGGATCACATCGCGGTCCAGAAAGGGGGCTCGGAGCTCTAGGCTGTGGGCCATGGTCATGCGGTCCTCGCGCTCCAGCGTGTCGAGATAAAGGGCGTAGATGTCCTCCCACATCCGCTTGTGCAATACGAGATGGCCCTGTTCCGCAACCACGGAGCGGTACCACGCGTAGCCTCCAAAGAGCTCGTCCGCCGCCTGTCCGGTAAACATGACTTTGTGACCATCCTCGGAGGCCATTTTGGCCGCCAGGAACATAGGAATGGCTGCTTCGACTTGGACCATACCGTTGAGCTCGATGGCCTCGATCACAGCGAGAAGAACCTCCTCAACCACGCTTTCGGTCAGCGGTGTCACCCGGAGCTCGATACCCATTTCCTTCGCCGACTTTCGAGCCAGCTGGACATCGGAGGCTTTTTCAACCCCCACGCAGTAGCCAGTTACGGGAATGCCGCGGCTCTGGATAGCCCTGGCCACAAGGGTGCTATCCACGCCCCCTGAAAGGAGAACGGCAGCCTGGTCAAGGCCGGCAATGCGCTTGTCAATAGCCCGGTCAAAAGCGGCCTGATATTCCTGAATCGCTGCCTCCATCTGGGTCAGACGGATCGGGGGTTCCTCGATGCGGTAACCCTCCTGAACGTTGATCCCGGTGCGGTTGACGATGAGGATGTCTCCGGGCCGAAGACGGACGATCTCTCGCCCCTTATCTCTAAGGGTCTTGGTCTCGGAAGCGAAATAAAAGGGAAATCCTTCGATATAATAAACCGGTTTTTTTCCAATGGGATCGCGAGCGACGACCACTTCTTCGCCGTTGGTTACCGCGAATGCGTACATCCCGTCGAGGGAGGGCATCGCGCTGCGGACGGCCTGGGCAAGATTCCCTTCATAGTGCTCCTCGATGAGGTGGAGCAGAATCTCACTGTCGCTGCTGGTCCGGATATGATGGTGACCCAGGAGACTTTTGAGTTCCGGGTAATTATAGATCTCTCCGTTATGGATCAATGCCAGCTTGCCATCACAGCTAGTAAAAGGCTGAAGGCCTGTCAATCCGCCGACGATTTCCAGCCGGGAGTGGCCGAGACAGATGGCGGCGGTGCGAGGGAGCGTTCGGAACTCGGACATCTGGGGCGCCCGCTCTATAACTCCGTCGACGTAAATTCCGACGGAATCGGGGCCTCGGTGCCGAGTTTGTCTAAGCATCTTGAGAGCCTCTCCAATGTCCCTGGGTCGCTTGTCAACAATGCCAATGATCGAACACATGGTCTTTTCTCCTTAGTTATCTGAAGGAAAGCACCTTTAACGGGTCCCGGAAAGGTCTTGGAATCGGGCCTATCGCTCGAAATGGGCAGCCTCGTGGATTCGTTGCGGGTAGAGATGGCAGTGAAAGCGAGGACACCGAACCGATGTGAACTGTTTTCGGATACGGTTGAGCTTCAGACAACAAGACAAAATGCTAGCATCAATGAGGAGTTACGTCAAACACGACTTCCCAGCGGGTTCTAGAAATAGCAAGCCGGGGATTGGGGCTGGTTTCCATGTACGCCTTGGTGGAGGCGGACTCGGTCGAAAGCGTCCGCCGTCGGCTGATGAGATACCCGGTCCCCCAGGAGGTCACCGTGACCCCGTCCAGCCAATGATAGACCTTATAAGATGAGCCCGATTCTACAAAACACCTGCAAGTTCAATCCGCGTCAAGCAGGTCGTCAAGTCTTCTTAATTACTGCGTCGTTGAATGGCATGCCGACACGTAATAGGGTTTCCTTGACGGTGCTTTCGCATGTGATATGGATGCCCTTATAACTGCTCGCCAATCTTTGGAGAAGCGACGCGTGCGAGGGAGGCTGAGTCAGGTGACAAGAAAAGCTCCTAACAGGAACGTGTGGGGTAAATCCTCAAACATCTTGTCGCAAAAAATGCCATAAGGGGAGGGAGACCAATGGAGACGAAAGCTATTCTAGCGCAACCGGGGGATCATCGCGGTATCCTGGGAATGTCGGAGGCGGTTAAGGCTATGTTGGAGGCCTTTCGCGACTGGGCCCGCGATCCGCTCCTTGGCGAGTTGCGGAGAAGAACGCATACGCCCAAGAACGTCCGTATCACGCTTCATCAAGGCGGCACACCGGAATACGGGATGACGGGTATCATGGTCCATGCAGAGTTGGTCCGAATCTTCGGTGATAAACAGCGCTATCCTCGCCGGGGCCGCCCCGTCTTGGTGCTCTATAATCCCGACAACGGTGCTCTCAAGTTGATCCTTGTGGGAGAGATGCACCCCAAGGAGTTGCCCACTGCCAATAGCGTCGTGGCCATGCCTACGGCCTGCGCCTCTATGATCGGGACCGACCTCCTCGCGAGAAAGGACTGCCAGGTGGCAGGTGTCTTCGGCGCAGGGGATCAAGCTAGACATCATCTTTTGGCCCTAACCTGCATTCGCCCGACGATTAAAAAAGCCCGGGTCTTTAGCCCAACTCCAGCCAATCGAGAAAGATTTGCCAAGGAGATGTCGGAGGTTCTCGGCATTGAAGTTATAGCCGCTGAAGGCCCACGCGAGGTCATCCGGGATGCCGATGTCATTCTCTGTGTGACCAACTCCAATGTGCCTGTATTTGACGGCAACTGGTTGACAGCCGGCCAGCACGTGACCTCCATCGTCTCAAGCAATATCGCCCTCCTCAAGCGCGGCTTTATCAAGCAGATGCGACGGGAAATCGACAACAAAACATTGCACCGCGCTGATGTGCTTATGACGAACGTTTGGGGACAAGAGGAGCTCGATCAAACGGCCGTATTCTGGGACATGTCTTTGGAAATTCCGGTCTTGGCCAGGAAGATCGTCGATGCCGGACAGGTGATTCGAGGTGAAAAGCAGGGACGTGCCAGTGACGCTCAAATCACTTACTTTAAAAACTGCGCCTTCTGGGGCATGGGGGCGGCCGCCATTGGAGGCCTTATCTATGACAGGCTTAAAGAGCAAGGCAAAGGCGTGGTCTTAGATTTTGATCCCTTTGAATATTACGACGAGAGCTGGACCGAAAGTTGACGGCAAATGAACTACCCCGCAGCAAGCTGC
>JBHHYU010000107.1:0-9295 GCA_046757725.1 Binatia bacterium | reverse complement strand
AAAATCTAACCCTAGTTTATAGGGTAAGTGGTTTAATTTAGCAAAGCGTTCACCCTGCCGGTTTTCAAATTTCTTCTAGCAGGTGTATATGTAGAAATTCAGATCATCCTATTGTCAAGTTCAATGAGTAAGGAGAAAAAAATCGAATTGGCTGATCCAAAAAACTCGTTCACACGTCCCGAAACGGGATCCGTCATCGTTATCAGCTTGATCATCGCTCTGCGCCTGCTGGGTATCTTTCTTATGCTGCCCATCTTCAGCGCTTACGCAGTCCGCTATCCCGGCGCGACGCTTCCCCTGGCAGGCCTCGCGTTTGGTATCTATGCCTTGTTTCAAAGTCTGTTTCAGATTCCCATGGGCTGGGCTAGCGACCGATGGGGACGCAAGCCGTTGCTCATCCTCGGCCTATCGATCTTCACCGTCGGCAGTCTCGGCTGTGGTCTGGCCCAGGATGTGGCTCAATTGATCATAGCCCGGGCCATCCAGGGTAGCGGTGCTGTCGGGTCAGTGGCCGTGGCAGCCCTGGCGGACTCAACGCGGAGTAACGTCCGAGCCCAGGCCTTTACCATCACAGGGATCGCGATCGGCGCGGCTTTTATGCTTGGCCTGCTCGCCGGACCGGTACTGGCGGCCCATATGGGTCTCAGCGGGCTCTTTTATATCTTGGCAGTTCTGGGGGCACTGGCCGTGGTCACCGCCGCCCTGTTTTTTCCAAACATTGAGCGCTGGCAACAGCAAGAGTTAACAAATGGTCCCTGGAAAACACTACACGATACGGAGTTGCGTTCCATCTATCTGGCCGGCTTTTTCCTTTCCTTCGCGCTGAATCTTTTCTTTTTTACTTACCCGTTGAGTTGGACGAATCTCGGCGTCGAAAAGTCCCAGCTCTGGGAAATTTATCTCATTATCTTCATCCCCAGTCTTTTGGTGGTTTTTCCCTATGTGCGTTTTGCCGAGAAACATGGCCGCCTACAGCCGCTTGTCCGTGTTGGCTGGGTTTCCATGGCCGGCGGTTTGTTTGCCTATCTGATCGGAACCACGCAGGAATGGCTGCTCTACGTTAGTGGGGCGATACTCTTTCTCGGCTACAGCCTGTTTCAGCCGCTTCTGTCTTCCTTTCTAACGGAAAGAACGCCCCAAGAGGGGCGCGGCGCAGCCACCGGTCTGTACGGCTTTGCCGGGTTTCTCGGCTCCGCATTGGGGGGTATGATGGGTGGAGTCCTTGGACATTTCGGTCCATCGCCTGCTGTGGCGGCGGGATTGATTCTCATGTTGGTCTGGGTGCTATTGGGCTTACCCAACCCGCCGGACCCGCCTGCATAAACAGGCTATATTCGTGACCCTCTTCCGGTACGTCTAATCAGGTGGCTGAGATGGGCTGCACCGGTTCCCTTTCAAACTGATTTCTACTAAATTACCCCTAATAACCGAAATCCGATTAAACGGCCTTCATGCAGAGCAAAACAATTTCTCATATCCGCCGTAACCTCCTCAGTTGGTATAACCATCATCAGAGGGATCTTCCCTGGCGTCGAACGCGTGATCCCTATGCCATCTGGATTGCCGAGACTATGCTCCAGCAGACCCAGGTAAAGACAGTCCTCCCTTACTACCATCGCTTTATGCGTGCCTTCCCAACGATCCAGGCGCTCGATGGGTCATCGAAGGAAAAGGTCCTCGCCCTATGGTCTGGACTCGGGTACTACCGTCGCGTAGAGAATTTAAAGAAGGCTGCACGACGAATCATCCGGGACCACAAGGGACAGGTTCCGCGGGACTTCAACATCCTCCGCACATTGCCTGGAATCGGCCCCTACACTGCAGGTGCCTTGATGAGCATCGCCTTCGGCAAAGCCTATCCGGCATTAGATGGAAATGCCCGCCGAGTCCTTGCACGGATCTTTACGATGAAACAGGAAAAAGAGTTAAACGCGATCGCCAGCCGGTTAGTGGCACCCTCTAACACCGGTCGCTTTAATCAGGCCCTTATGGAACTCGGTGCGACTACCTGTCTTGCCCGAGAACCAAAATGTTCCATTTGTCCCCTAGCCCGTTTTTGCAAGGGAAGACAGTCAGGACTTGTATATCTCCAAAATCCACCTTCGAACAGGCAACGGATCAAGCCTATGGAATGGCCGCTCGCCTTAGTTAAGAAAAACGGAAAGATCCTCCTCCATCGCCGCCCTCCAGGTGGTCTCCTCGGAGGACTCTGGGAACTTCCCGGAGGTGAGAGAATAAAAGAAGAGTCCGTTAAGACAACCCTGGCGCGTCATCTCCGTTGCTTTGGCCGACAGGTAAGATCGCCCTCTCTAGTTGGCGAGATTCGCCACACCATCACCCGTCACAGGATCCGCGCCCCTCTATTCACCGTCGCCTTTCCCCGTTCCAAAATGATCCGTCTTCCGCATCAGAATTGGTGCTGGTGCTCGATTTCCTCCTTGCACCGATATCCACTCTCCTCCCTTTGTCTCAAGGCCGTGAGACTCGGCCTGGGATGATGAAAAGACTCCTGGTCAAGAGCGTTTTCCTCTCCCTTGTCATGAGCCTAGCCGCCTTCGGATATTCGCGTTTGCCCGACGTCTCCGTTCTAAAGAAAAACAACCCCAGGACGACCGCGTTGATTACGCTACGCCAGAAAGAATACAGGCAAAACGGCTCAAAGTCTCGGCGGCGCCAGACCTGGGTGTCCTACGCAGCCATTTCAGATCACCTGAAACAGGCCGTTATTATCAGCGAAGACGCTTCTTTTTTCAGCCACAACGGGATTGACCTCTTCGAGATCAAAGAGAGTCTCAAAGAGGATTGGGAAGAGGGAGCGTTCAAGCGAGGAGGAAGCACAATTACTATGCAGCTGGCTAAAAACCTCTATCTCACACCCGCAAAGAACCCGCTGCGTAAACTCAAGGAGGTGGTAATCGCGTTACAACTGGAGAGCGCGCTCTCCAAAAAGAGGATCTTTGAGCTTTATTTGAATGTAGTAGAATGGGGACGTGGTATTTATGGGGTCGAAGCGGCTTCCAGGTTTTACTTTGCAAAGCCCTCCACCCGTCTCACCGCAGCGGAGGCCGCCTTCTTGGCTGCTCTCCTTCCCAATCCGATTAACCCCAGAAGGCGGAGTCTAAGACACAGGCGAGACCTGATCCTGGGTCGGATGCTAAAGGCGGGATATATCAGTGCACACGCGTTCCGACAAGGAATCAAGGCACCGCTATGGCTAAAGTGAGAGTGTGTGCACATAGCTTAGAAGCCGCGGTATGCCCGACCCAGTGAGACACCCGAATGGACACGGCTAGCGGAAACCCCATCAGAGGCAGGGCTCTCGTGGCCATGGCTAAAGCTCCGGAGGTTGGCCTTGTTAAGACACGGTTACAGCCCTATCTTACCCCATCGGAGGCTGCCACGCTCTATGAGTGTTTTTTGGCCGACACCGTAGCAAAGATGCGAAAACTTGAACGGAGCGACCATTGGATAGCCTTCTCTCCGGAGGGAAAAGACTATTTTCGGCGTGTGTTTATGAAGAGTAGGTTACTAGCACAAAGAGGAAGAGATCTCGGCGAGCGGGTTCACCACGTTTTTGTCGATCTGTTTCAAATGGGCTATAAGGAGGTCGTTATTGCCGGCAGTGACAGCCCCACAATGCCGTTAGCATCCCTGGACCAGGCCTACCATCACCTGCGTGGACAAGAATCCCGTGTCGTGCTGGGACCATCCAGTGATGGTGGTTATTACCTGGTGGGGCTTACCAGGCCTGCTGAAGGGCTCTTTCGCAATATTCCGTGGAGTACGGAAGAAGTCCTGGAAAGTACAATGGCGAGGGCTAAGGAGTTAGGGTTGAAAATAGTGCTTCTCCCGCCCGCTTTCGACATCGATGTAGCAAAGGATCTTATGAGGCTGTGGAATGATCTCAAGGGATCTCATCAACTCCAGGTGCAAGCCCCCAAGACCTATGCCTATTTGAGACACTTACTCAGTGACAAAACCCATGCATCGAGGAACAAGCCTGTGTAGCGGAAAGGGAGACTTCTGTCCTGATGTCTGGCTTATTAAGAGATCCGACCGTGTATTCTTAACCGAGATAGAGAACGAATTGAAGGGCGTTCTGTTCGTCACAGTCCAGGATTCGCGCCTTGTCAAGTGAAACAACAAAGGGGTATTGAAAATCCGGCGATGGCAGGTGACAATACCCGGTGACATTCCTTGCTTTCATTTCATGGCCGCTCGGAGGTGCAGCCAATGTTGATAAAAAAAAACAGCGATATAAAAAACAGCGAAATCACGGATCGAGACACCTACCTCAATCGCCGTGATTTCATCGTTCGTGCGTCGAGTATCGCAGCAGCATTGACTACGGGGTTTGCATTCCCGGCTTCGAAGGCAACCGCCGCTGAGAGCCAAGTGAGGGGGAAACTCACTGGGCTGCGTAAGAGCCCGTTCAGCACCAAGGAAAAACTCAACTCCTTCAAAGACATCACCCACTATAACAACTTTTACGAACTCGGCACGGACAAATATTCGCCGGCGCAAAATGCGAAATACCTCGTTACCCGTCCTTGGACGATAGCCGTCGAGGGTGAGGTCAAGCATCCGAAGATCTACGACATCGATAAGTTCTTCAAAATCGGTCCCCTGGAGGAGCGAATCTATCGTCTACGCTGCGTGGAAGCGTGGTCGATGGTGGTTCCTTGGGTGGGTTTTTCGGTGAACTCGCT
Organism: Binatia bacterium; assembly: GCA_046757725.1. Classification (GTDB taxonomy): domain Bacteria; phylum Desulfobacterota; class Binatia; order UBA9968; family UBA9968; genus JBHHYU01. Next base: position 4,586 of record JBHHYU010000107.1, on the reverse strand, counting down.
TATTAAACTTGTTGAGCCGACCTCCAAGGCCAAATATGTGGAATTTGTCACTCTGTTTGACCCCAAACGGATGCCCGGGCAGCGCAGGGCCGTTCTAGACTGGCCCTACGTGGAGGGTTTGCGCTTGGATGAGGCGATGCATCCCTTGGCAATCTTCGCTGTCGGTCTCTATGGCAGAACCTTGCCGGGCCAGAATGGCGCGCCGCTGCGGCTGGTCGTACCCTGGAAATACGGTTTCAAGAGTATCAAATCCATCGTCAAGATCCGTTTCGTAGAAAAGCAACCACAGACCGCTTGGAACAAGGCTGCACCCAACGAGTATGGATTTTATTCCAACGTCAATCCCACGGTTGACCACCCGCGATGGAGCCAGGCCCGAGAGCGCCGTATCGGAGAATTTTTCAAGCGCAAAACTCTCATGTTCAACGGTTATGCCGATCAGGTGGCCGGACTGTATCGGGGTATGGACCTGAAAAAGTATTACTAGAAAGAAAAGTGTAGAGGTTAGAATCCAGAATTTCAAATTTAGAAGTTGCAGAATGCATCCCGCCCTCCGGCTCCTGCACGCGAATCTCTTCTTGTCATGAGAACTTTACCCTGGCTTAAGACAACTGTTTTTATCGCCTGCCTTACTCCCCTCGGTATCCTAGGTCTTTATACTTATACGGATAACCTCGGCGCTAATCCCATCGAGGTCATCACTCGTTTGTTCGGAAGTTCGACCCTGATCTTCTTACTCATTACACTGAGTGTCACACCGCTCAGGAAATTGACGGGTTGGCCATGGCTGATTAAGCTGCGACGGATGTTAGGCCTCTACGCTTTTTTCTATGCCTGCCTTCATTTCACGACCTACATATGGCTGGATCAATTCTTTGACTTAGACGAAATCGTGAGGGACGTGATCAAGCGTCCCTTCATTACGGTTGGCTTTTTGAGCTTTGTCCTGCTAATCCCTCTCGCGCTGACCTCGACCAGTGGCATGATACGGCGGTTGGGCAAACGCTGGCAGCAATTGCATCGCCTGATCTACTTTAGTGCCATCGGTGGCATCGTTCATTTTTTGTGGCAGGTCAAGGCGGACATTCGAAGGCCGCTGATTTACGGACTTATTCTGACACTGTTGCTGCTCTACCGAGTACTCACGAAATGGCGACAAAAGCGGCACGAGCTTTCAGCCGCCAAAGACCTTTCGGTCTCATCGGCTAAAAAATCAAGCATCCCCGGGTAACCGGTAGCAACGTAACGCAAATGTTACAATAGATTGCTATTTTCGTGGGGCACTGAAAGTAGAAGTGCGATCGGTCTTGAGCACACGGCAAGCCGCAGGAGTACCGAAGAATCAGGAAAATGATTGAGGATCGATTTTTCTCTCCTGAAGCTCTATGGCATCACGTTTAGACCCCACCGAATCCTCGGTCCTGGGCATCGGTATCTACCAGCCACGGATCCTTGACTTCCGTAGTTGGTGGTTGACCGTTGAGAACCCGCACAACCTCCCTTGCCGCATGGGTTTGGCAATCAAAATAGGACTCGTTCGAGTTAGCAGCGGTATGAGCCGTGACGATGACGTTGTGAAGCGTTAGGATACGGTGGTCGCTAGGCATCGGCTCCGGGTCGGTGACATCCAGGGCTGCGCCTGCAATCTGCCCGGACACTAGGGCATCGTAAAGAGCATCCGCATCCACCAGACCACCCCGAGCACAGTTAATGAGGAATGCCGTGTTCTTCATCGCCGCAAACTGCGCACGGCCGATCATTTTACGGGTCGCGCGGGTGAGAGGAGCGTGCAGGCTGATGAAGTCGGAGGTTTGGATAAGTTCATCCAAGGAGACGAGCGGCACCTCAAGGTCGTCCGCAATCTTGGGGTTCAGGTAGGGATCCACAGCCTGCACCTGCATGCGCAGTCCTTGCGCGCGGGGGGCAACCTGGCGCCCCACGTGGCCCAGGCCAACGATACCGAGGGTTCGCCCGGTAATACGGGAAACGGAGCCGCGATAGGCGAAGAGTTCGCGGCTGTGACGCCGCCAACGCCCTTCATGTACGTACTGGTTCATACGCACGAGCTTTCTTGCGACTGCTATCAGCAGACCGATCGTCTGCTCCGCAACCTCGATCGCGTTGCAGCCCGCCGCGTTGCTGATCATGACACCGTACTCCGCCGCTGCACGCAGGTCCAGTCGGTCCACGCCGACACCGGTTCGGCACACGATCTTGCAACGGCGGAGTGACGACAGGATCTCCCGAGTGAGCGGAACTGCACCGTGGAAGATCAGCGCATCCGCCTCGCGTCCCGCCTCAGCGACCTCTGCATCAGTTTTTGGCCGTTCGATCACCAACTCTGCGTCGATCTCATCAAGGATCGGCTTGATGAAATTGACGGGGACCTCGTTGCTCCCGCAGTAAACAACACGAAAATTTGCCATCTTTAGACCTCGAGTCCGTATAAACGAGTTGAGTTATCCCACAAGATCTTCCGGCGCGTCTCCGCAGACAACCTATGGTTTGTGCTGAGCGCCCCTATGGTCCGATCCGGGAATTTGCCCACCGCATCGCTGTGCGGATAATCGGTCGCGATCGTCAGGTAGTCCGCTCCGACCTGCTCTACAAAACAAGGCACGAGCTCTTCGCCGGCTTCACAGCTCGCCCAGCACTGGCGTTTAAAGTAAGAGCTGGGTTTCTCTTTTGTGCTTCGGGCGGATCCATGGGATTCGTGTTCCCAATGCTCGTCCATACGCTCCAGCCAGAATGGGACCCACCCGCAACCGGACTCGAGGTGAGCGACCTTGAGACGTGGAAAACGCTCTAACACACCGTCGGCACAAAAGTTGAGGCAGGCGAGCAGCTGTTCGAGAGAGTGACAGGCGATGTGGCGGCCAAATTCGCTGTAGCGATCCGATCCGGCCTGAGGTAGCACGGTGCGAGCCCCCTCATGGATACAGAGAGGGACTCCCAGCTCCGAGGCCAGTTCGTAGATCGGGAAATAGTCGGGGCTGGAGAGCGTTCGCCCGCACAGCTTGTTGGGTCGCCAAAAGATGCCCACCAAGCCCAATTTTTCTTTTGCGTGTCGCAGCTCGGCCACCGCCCGAGTCGGATTCTGTAACGGAATGAGAGCAACGCCACGCAGCCGCGACGGATCATAGCTGCAATACTCCGCCAGCCAGGTATTGTACGCACGGCACATGGCGGCGCACAGTTCCGGGTCCAGGTTGTCCCGCCAGATGAGGTAGAGCCCGAGGGTCGGGAAAAGAATACTGAGATCAATACCCTCGCGGTCCATGTCCCGTAGGTTCGAAGCGGGATCGAAGCCAGCCGCCAAAGCATCCGCGAAGGTCTCCCGCCAGCGCTTGGACCCCGCGAAGATGAAACCGAAGTCCTCCGTCCGCCGGCCCGGTCTCCGGTGTGAATCGGAAATGGGTTCCCCATCCACGAAACGCACGGTTTGGTTAGGTCCCTCGACTCGCACCCGTCCCCGAAAACGGTCGGGTAGATATCTATCGAACAGGTCAGACGGCTCCAAAACATGCCGATCAGCATCGATTACTCTAAATCCGTCTCTCATCGTTCAACTCCATCTACGAGAAATAGTTCGTCCCATCTTTCGAGTTGGGCAATGGATTCAGTAAACTCCCAGCCAAGTTTGTTGTTACGTAAAATAGGACGGGTTTATGGCGGTAGTCAAGGCAAGGGTTCCACTTCGACGATTCGAACTTGTCACCATGTTTTTCTTTTTTACTTTAGTCGGCGCTGTCTGCATGAGTGAACTGAATAACCACACTACTCATAGGTACCTAGAGTTTAACGACGCCCTCTTGTAGACACGAGATTGTGGTGTTCACTGCCCTTACACAGTCGCCCGCGTTGTTAATAAAGCGACCGCTCATGGACTTTTTGGAGAATAGATGCCAACCTAGCATAAACCGTCTCTGCTGATTGGAATGGCCTGCGTCTAAACTTAAACACCCCTTCTTTTAGCCTGGCAAGCTAAGATGTGAATGAAAGGACAGATTATGCTAAGGAAACTCTTTCAAACGGATAAAGACGTAGCTGGTTTTATTGTCCGGCTCACCCTGGGGGTTGTCTTTCTGCCTCATGGTTTACAGAAGCTCTTAGGGCTCTTCGGAGGCGCAGGTTTCTCGGAAACACTCCACCATTTCGTTCAGTTGGGCATGCCTGCCGTCCTGGCATTCTTGGTTATCGTTGGCGAATCGTTCGGCGCTTTCGGATTGCTCATCGGGTTTTTAACTCGTTTCTGCGGCTTTGGGATCGGCCTGATCATGCTGGGCGCTATTTTCCTAGTGCATGCTCAAAATGGTTTCTTTATGAACTGGCTTGGGACCCGCCAAGGCGAGGGTTTTGAATACCATCTTCTGGTACTGGGCTTATGCGTTCTCGCGATCATCAAAGGGGGCGGAAAATGGTCTCTTGACGGGCTTTTGATAAAAACCTAAGTACCGCCGAGATCCACCTCTATACGAGTTTTCAACAAGGTATCCTAATGAAACCCTGCAGACACGCTTGCAGGCAAACTAAATGAACTACCCCGCAGCAAGCTGCGGGGTATCAAAAGGAACGGACTCAGGTCA
>JBHHYU010000106.1:0-9306 GCA_046757725.1 Binatia bacterium | reverse complement strand
GACAAGCCGGATTATGCGTCTCTTGCCTACGGAGAGTTTGGTGGCAGGGCGGGAATCTGGAGGATCATGGATATTCTGAACAAGCACGGTGTCAAGGGTACCATCGATACCAACGGCCTTGTCGCACAGAGATTCCCAGCCGCCTTAAAAGAACTCCATGCATCGGGCCATGAGATCGTGGGGCACGGATGGGCCAACGACATTTATCTGGATTCGCTGGATGCCGAAAAAGAGAGACAGATGATTAGGGATAGCCTGAGCACCCTAGCATCGGTAACCGGCAAACGACCTGTGGGATGGGTCAGCCCGGGACACAGAAGAACAGAACATACATTTGGGTACCTTGTTGAAGAAGGGATTATCTGGAGCGGCGACGTACCAAGTGATGAGTTACCTTATCATGTGGACGTTAACGGAAAACCACTCGTTATCATGCCGAGGCTGGATTATGCCAACGACCACTCCATCATCTTTCGCCCCAAGAATCCTCCCGGCGCTTATTTCGAGAGCTACAAGGCCGCGTTCGATCTCCTGTATCAGGAGGGAACAACGGGTAGGCCAAAGATCATGGATGCCCTTGTGCATGCCCACATCGGTGGGAGGGCCAATATCGCTGGAGTCTTCGAACAGTGCATTCGGTATGCTAAGGGATTTGCGGACGTTTGGTTCTGTACCAAGGCGGATATTGCCCGGTGGTATTTTGACCGTTATATGAAGAAGTCTTAGGAAAAAGCATTGCTTTCTTTCATTAGATGGCGTTATGGCTCGGGACCCACGGGTAGTTTGATCTCGGGGTAAGGAGGAGAGAAATGACCACCAGAACGGAGGACATGGAAAGGTTTCTGGATCACCTGAGTTCAGATGATCTTCTTTTAAGACTTGAGTGGGAAGAGTGGCTCAACATCACACCGCCTTACCCTGAGGTAACATTTTCCATTAGTGATGTAACGGTCCGGTTTAAGAGAAACGGCTATGATTGGGATATGCACGGATCCCTTTACACTCCGGAAAAAGAAGTCGACCCAAACAGGGCGTTTGTCATCTTTCATGGGGGTGCAGGGAGCGAAAAGATCATGGACTTGACGCCGGATGGGCGACCGGGGATCTCCCGGGCCCTTGCCTCCCAGGGGTTTAAGGTTTTGGCTTTGACCTATCCGGGCCATTATCCGCCTGGAGGGGTTTGGACAGAATCCGTGGCTGATCGAATGCCTATTTACCTCCTCGATCGGGAGCTTCCACTGAAGGAAATTCGTGACAGGAATCTAAAAAGCACCTTTAACACGATTCTGCAGGGAGCGGGTTTGTTGACTGACGAGCATCTCGGGGGCCGTGAAATCCTGGCGTTCGGCCATTCGACCGGCGGCCCAATGGCCGCCCACCTGACGCGATTCTCCAAAAAGACCAAGGTCATCGGACTGGTTGGGTTTGGGACCGGCGGCCCGGATGGCTGGCGCAAGGAGTGGCGTGACAAAACCGGATCGGAAAAGTATAGCGAAAAGGCAGTTGAAGTGGTCTCGCGTAGGTCACCGGATAGTTTCCGCGAATCAAGCTATGAAGATCCTATTGACCTCGCACCCTGGGGAACTGCGGACGAATATATCCGATTGGTAAGCAACATTCGCTCACAGATGAAAACGAGTCTATGTGACAACCAACACAATGCAGCGGTCGGCATTCTGGAAGAGTACCCAAAGAGGACTGGCCTTCCTCGCGAGGAATATTTTGATCATCTCCAGGATCCTGACCCCGACTGGTTAAAAGCCATACGGGTTCTGCTACTCGTGGGAGAGAATGATCATGGCCACTGGGTGGCGGGAGAGCGTCTTGAAAACAAGCGGGAGATGTTCATGGGGGCCAAATACGCTGCCACGACAAGAGGAGCGCATGTGGTTTTGATCCCACGTTACGGCCACGTAGGCTATGCAGAGCTCCATAACGAAAAATTTCCCTACCTCTGGCTATGGGCGGTCAAATCAGGATACTTTGACGACTAAGGGGTCATTGCCTGGCCAGGCGGAAGTTCTTAAGGGTCGCAGGTTGACTCGCTTCATTATGGCTCCTGTTGTCTTAATCGCCGGGATCGCAGATTGGGTGAAAAAAGGGATAAGAGTTCAACGCTGAAGGGCATTCCCTCCTATGCTTCTAGATAAAATTTGTGTGCCCAGGCCGCCACATCCCCTCGCCGGGCAAACCATACCTCCTTATGACTCTTCGCATACGCGAGGATCTGTTCAAACGTATCGATGAGGGGAATGCGGGAAATGAGAAAAGCGTGCGTGATCACGTTAAGCATGTTCGGCATCTCACGTCCGATGCGGTACCGATAATCGAATTCGTCCTTGAATCTCTCAAAGAACTGCTGCCGTGTCTGATGCTCAAGCATCCGATGATCGTTAATGGTGTACTGGTGTGGAAATTCAATGAGGGTCTTGCCATCGACCCGCAGGGGATAGGGCATCTCATCGTCATGGTAGTCACAGTGATATAGAAACCCCGCTTCAACCAGAAGCTCCACGGTATTACCCGTCGAGCGCACCCCGGGTGAGGACCATCCTGTAGGGGCCTCTCCGATTAGCTTTGTGATTGCCTCCCTAGTCTTGTGGATGTTTTCCCGCTCTTGGTCACGGGTAAGCATATACAAGTGTTCGCCCTGATCCCAGCCGTGGGCTACCAACTCATGCCCGCGCGCATAACATTCTTTCACCAACGCAGGGTAGTACTCAGCTGTCAAGCCATTGATGGGAAGGCTTACTTTGACGTCGTATCTGTCGCAGATTTCAAGTAACCGCCTGAGCCCTACCTTGGGCCCGAATTCACGAAAGGTCTCAGTCGAGTAGTCTCTCTTGCAGAGGGCGTTGGAAGGCAAAGGTGATTGCAGAGCAGCCCCTCGCGTCGGTTTTGTCTTGTCCCACGCTTCAAAAGCGATGCCTACAACAAATGCGATCCGTGCGTGCTCAGGCCAAGTGAACGGCTGCTTGGACATGCGTTGTTCCAACTGCAACAGATAATTTAGAATTATTCCTAGCAAGCCCTCAAGTCAAGCTGATAGGGACTTTGCCACGTAACGTGTAGTGAAAGGGCGACTTGAAGCCCTGTGCTCTAGGGGAGAAGCTGATGCTTTGACATGCATCCTGCTCGCACAAAGGGCTTCGGGACTCATCTGTCTCTGAGCGACCCTACGTGGCTTACCCCAACCCTCTGCGGATACCTCCCTGGAGAGCTTCTATGCTATAAGCAAAAATGTGAAACCATTTATCACGCTGATGATCCGTTGTTTGAAAAAAATGAGAGAAAATCTAATCTATTGGCTTTTTGCGGGGCCCATCCCTATCAGAGCCGGCTCTGTGGTGTCAGGCTAGGGAACAGTCTGCTATAGCTTGACGAAAAGTATCGCCCATTAGGCGGAGAGCTGTTATAGCGAACTCCAGATCATAATCATGGCATCCCTTTCCGTTTTTCTAATCCTGCTTTCCGCGCTTCTCCATGCCCTGTGGAACTACTACAGCAAGGCAAACCCTTCGCCACAGATTTTTCTGTTCTGGGTGGGGCTTTTCACCCTAGGTCTGGCCCTCTGTTTCTTTGCAATCCGGAGCCCTTCAATCCCTCATTCCGTTTGGATCTACCTCGTTGCGTCTGGTCTCGTCCACTTTTTCTACTGGTCCTCCCTCAGTCAAGCGTATACATCGGGGGACATTTCCTATGTCTACCCGATCGCACGCTCGGCACCCGGCTTTGTTCCCCTATTCGCCTTCCTATTTCTGGGGGAGACGATCTCCGCCCAAGGCTTGGCCGGGATCGTTTGTATTGTGGTCTCCATCTATCTCCTTCAGCAACGGGATGAGGGCATGACATTCAGGACCTTTATCCGCCACGCCGGGCGGCCCGATGCCGTGTGGGCATTTTCCACACTTGGGACGGTGATCGCTTACTCACTCTTAGACAAGAAAGGCATGGTGGAATATCATGCACACCCCACCCTACCTTATGTCTGGCAAGCCGTGACCTACTATTGTGCACAGCAGACGATCGGGCTGTTCCTCTACAGTGCGTTCATCATCTTTCGTTCTCCACGAAGGGAGATCATGAAGATAGGACACCGGTACTGGAAAACCATCATCGTGAGCGGCATATTTATCATGATCTCCTATACACTCATCCTTTACGTGATGATGACTGAAAAGGTTAGTTACGTGGTTGCGCTTCGACAGTCTTCCGTGATCTTCGCCGTGCTGCTCGGGGGATACCTGCTAGAGGAAACTCATGCGATGCTACGATTAGTGGCGACGTTGGTTATGGTTATAGGGGTGCTCTTGACCTCAACCGCCTGATTTTTCTGCCTCGCTCCTGCGCAGCCTTAGATTGACAGTATCAATCGGATTCGTTAGTGTCCTGTGACATCAAAACAGAAGTACGGTGGCTCTGCCCGAGGGCTGAGTCATGAGAACGCCCGCGACACAGCGAAGTGGCGGTTAAATTTGTGAGAAAACCATGACCATTCCAGAAAGCATGTACTCCGATCTGGTTCTCTTAAACGGAAACGTTATCACGGTGGACCAAGAAAATCGTGTCGCCCAGGCCGTCGTCGTGAAGAGTGAGCACATCGCCCATGTGGGAACTAGTGAAGAGGCTCGCAGCTTTATTGGGAACGGCACGCAGGTCTTTGATCTAAAAGGGAAGACGGTACTTCCCGGTTTTATCGAGCCTCACACGCACTTCATGTCCTTCGGAATAAGACTGAGAATGGTAAACGTAAGAACACCACCAAACAATACGATTGCCGACGTATTGGACAGAATAAAGGAAAGGGCGGCGGTAACACCGAAGGGGGAGTGGATTCAGGCCCAGGGTTATGAACACACGGCTATCAAGGAACGACGATGGCCAACCAGGTCCGAACTCGATGCTGCTGCGCCCGACCATCCCCTTGTCATCACCTACAGATCCTCTCACGTGTGGATGGCGAACAACAAGGCGTTGGCGATGGCGGGCATCACTAAAGACACACCCCAACCAAAAGGGGGACATATCGATAAGGACCCTGAGACCGGCGAGCCCACCGGCGTCCTTCGCGAAAAGGCCGCTAGTAGATCGGTGACCAGGCTCCTTCCGCACCCCACCGTGGAACAACTCAAAGAGGGAGTTGTCCAGGCGGGAAAGGAGTATCTCGCGGTAGGTATCACATCCACCCACGACGCTGGAACGGGGGACACACCTGCATATTACCGGGCTTATCAAGAGGCGATCGAAGAGGGCAGGCTTAAAGTCAGGGTCTATCTTATGATCCACGACCTTCCTTATGCCAGGTTTTACATGGAGAGAGACCTTGGTCTTCGCACGGGATTTGGCAACGAGAGGCTAAGGCTGGGGCCCGTAAAAACCTGTAGCGACGGGTCCATTCAGGTCTACACCTGTGCATTCTATAAACCCTACATCAAAAGCGATACTACAGATCCGACTAAAGATCCCACGGGGGTCCTTCAGGTTTCGCCGGAAGAGCAAAAGAGAATCGTACTAGAAGCCCATAGCAAAGGGTACCAGGTGGCCATCCACGCCCAAGGGGATCGAGGCATCGACGTGGCGCTGGATGCCATTGAAAACGCCATGGAAAAATACCCACGCCCAAACCCACGCCACCGTATAGAGCATTGTCAGTGCGCTACACGCGTCGCGTTGGAACGGATGAAAAGATTGGGGGTGATTGCGTCCTTCTATCCCCATCACATCTGGTACTGGGGTGACCGTCACGTCTCTGAGTTCTTGGGAATGGAACGAAGCAGCAGGATTGATCCCATGAAGTCGGCCAATGACCTTGGAGTCGTAACCATCGCCCACTCGGATACACCCATCGCTTTGCCTAAGGATCCGCTCTTCGCTACGGACCCGCTCTTCGGAATCTGGTGCGCGGTCAATAGAAAAACGCGAGGCGGTCTGGTATTGGGCCCTGAAGAACGTGTCACACCCATGGAGGCGATTCGCGCCTACACCATCAACGCGGCCTACGCCTCCTTCGAGGAAGACCTTAAAGGCTCAATTGAAACGGGAAAGCTAGCGGACCTTGTCGTGCTTTCCGAGAGTCCGCTGACGGGTGACCCATTAAAAATTCGCGACATTAAGGTTGAGAAGACCATCGTAGGGGGCGAAATAACGCACGAGGCATGAGTGCTGGTAACCTTTGATCCTATCCTGCTGATGGCTTGACCCCCACCGGGAATGAACCTAAAAAGATTCATTCCCGTGTGAAGAGCTACGGGACAAAGAGGCTATCACCGAAGCTTCATTTCGTAGGCATGAATCTTCTCATCCGGTCGGGCGTTCCAGACAACGTCTTTGGAAACCCCATAGATGTCCGCTAGATTATACAGGGGGATGAAGGGAACCTCGTCCATGATGACTCGTCCCGCCTGCCGGAGCACCTTCACCCGCTCTTTGTGGTTCGACATGCCCTGTTCTTTTTCAAAGAGCTTGTCCAGTTTGGGATTGCTGTAACTTAGCCTTTTGGTCACACCGGTCCTGAAGTACTGGTCCCACATGATATCCGCATCGAGGATGCCACCTCTACCGATGTAATAGAAAGGCAGTTTTCCTCCGTTGATCCCGCTTCGGCCCCAATAAACCACCCACTCCTGGGGAACTAGCTCGACCCTGAAGCCGCCCTTGCGCATCTGTTCCTTGACCACCTGGACAACCTCAAGCGTCTTGGCATAGCGTGCCGGATTAAAGTATAGTTTCACGTCCAGGCCATCCTTATGGCCGGCTTTGGCAAGGAGATTCTTGGCCTTTTTGGGATTATAGGGGTAACGATGGAGGTTCGGATCGTACCCGATCACGTGGGGACCCACAGTGCCATCCAGCGCAAATCCGTTGCCGTCGAAGACGTTCTTCACGATGGACCCCGCATCCACCGAATAGTTCGCAGCCTGCCGGACCAGCTTATTGTCCCAAGGCTTGTGGGCCGGATTCAGGCCGAAGAAGTAGATCCTGAGACCCGCGGCTTTTTCAATCCGTACCCTCGGATGTCTCTCCAGACGAGGAATCTCGTGGACCGGGACATGATCGACGACATCTGCCTGTCCTGCTTCGAGTCCGGCCACCCGGGCGGCCTCCTCGGTTACCCTTCTCCAGATCACCTCTTTGACTTCCGGCTTCCTCCCCCAGTAGTCATCTCTCCGGCGAAGGACCACGTCACCGTCCCGCTGAAAACTAGCAATTGCATAGGGTCCGGTCCCGATCGGGGGGTGCTTGCTGAAATCTATCACCAGTCTCTCTCTTTTCTTCTTTTTGCCTTTCTTGGTCTTTTCATCCACGACGACCTTGCGCATATGTTTCTCGACAGCCGCCTTGCTCATAATAAATCGGTTGCGGACCCCGCGAGAGATGAACGTCACACGTTTCTTTTTTGTCACAATGATAACGGTATGGTCATCCGGGGTCTCGACTTCACGGACTCTTTTAACGGCAGATCTCTGGAGGCTCTCCTTCGAGTTCTTCATAAAGTTGATCGAAAACGCTACGTCTTGAGAAGTTAACGGAGACCCATCACTAAATTTTATGCCCTTCCGCAGATGGAAGACCCACTTCTTCCCTTGGAACTCCCACGATTCAGCCAGACGCCCTTTCCACTGGGAGGTTTTGAAATCGTAAACGACCAGAGGCTCGAGGACGTGTTCCCACAGACCATAGAGGGGGCTGCTGCTGTGATTATACGGATTGAGGCTGTCCCAGCTGAGACCGTGAAGCACGCGGACGCTGTTCCTTTTAGCCGCCCAGCTCATCCCCGACAGCGACGGACTTAGCGCAAGCCCTAAACCTGCGGCTGTTCCTTGCCACAAAAATTCCCTTCGGCTAATACTAGACCTATCTTTGGCCATAAGAACCTCCTTGCTAAAGGCTACAATTATATCCAGCTGAACCTTATACGGCTTACCCTCTCCAAGGGAGGTAGCCATAACACGAAAGGGGAGAATCGTGCAAGCCTAGTCCTTATCTATCAGATGGCGCTTCAGAAAATCGACAAAATAGGTGTTTGCCTTTTCCGGCATTTGGCGGAGGTAGCCATGATTGCCGCCCTCGACTACGATCAGTTCCGCACCCTTAATCCCTTGGGCTAAGGCCTCCGATGAACGGACGTGATTGCCTGTACCACCCTCTCTCCTATCACCACCTCCGCAAATAACCAGCGTCGGACAGTTGATTTTGTCCAGCAGATGGCGCGTCTCATGTTCCTGGCGAGCGATGACATGCCGGAGGTAGGGCCGCAACGGCGTCGGATGGTTCATACTGGACTCTTCGAACCGCTTGACTACCTCGGGATGCTCGCGAACAAACTCTGGAGGAAACATAAAATCACTGGCGACATGGTCCCGCATGTACGTTTCAAATCCCTTTTCCATTAATTCGGTAATAGTCTCGAACGGCACACCTCGTTCGTAGAACTCTCCGTCGTAGGCGGTGCCCGGACCGGACCCTGAAAGGATGAGAGTCGCTACACATTCCGGGTGGTCGATGGCAACCCACTGGGCAACTCTACCCCCCATGGAGTGCCCCATAATGTGAGCCTTCTTTATCTGCAGGGCATTCATCAAGTTATTGCAGTCCGCGGCGAACATGCGCGTCGTGTAGTGGACTTCCGGCTTATCGCTGCGCCCCGTGCCGCGGTGGTCCCAAATAAGCACGCGATAATGCTTACTCAGATCTGGCACTTGAAAAACCTTCCAATGCTCACAGGAAAACCCTGTCCCGCTGATCAAAACCAGGGGTTCCCCCTCACCGTAAATCTCGTAGTAGCAATTAAGGTCGTTAATTTTAATCCGAGGCATCGATCGATCTTTCCATCAAGGGCGCGGCCTATCGTATACCACTATTCCCTCCGGCATCCAACAGGGGGAATAGGTCCTTTCCATTGACTGCGGCAGGTGTAGCCATGTAAAAGAGAAAGAAACACACATTGAGAAAAGAAAGGCAAAAGTCATGAATATTAAAAGCCTCTTACCCTATCCCAATCTCATTCTTTTTAACGGAAAAATCCGGAGCCTGGACCCAAGGGGTTCGATTCATGAAGCCATCGCATGTGCCGGGGGGCGGATTGTTGCCGCAGGAAAGACGAAGGATGTTATGAAACTCGGCGGGCCTGACACCAGGGCTATCGACCTAAAAAATAGAAACGCGATCCCCGGTCTCACGGACACCCATGTCCACATGGCGGACAAAGGAACATCAGAGAAAGAGCTTGTGGATTGTCGCGATTTCTACAATGACGTCCACACGATCGCTGAGATCCAGGAGCGGCTCGCAAAAAAAGCCGCGGAG